>NZ_JAHCZC010000121.1:0-3148 GCF_018501135.1 Campylobacter sp. 2018MI13
GATAATTTAGTTTTTTCTATATTATCATTGATTGCTTTTGCCATAGAGCCAAATTCGTCTTTAGAATGTAAGATGATTTCGTGAGCGTCTTCTTTTTCGTGGTTTAGGAAAGAGAAGAATTCGTTAATACCATTATTTAATTTGCTTAAAGATTTTACTATTAGCATCATCACATATACAACATAAGGGATAAAAACCACTATAAATACAAATAAAGCAATAATAGATGTCGTAACAAAACTACTATTGATTAAATTTTCTAACTCGTGAGTATTCTTATCAATCTCATCTAAATAAACACCTGTTCCAATCCATAAAGAATTTGTATTAGGTATTAATGCTACATAAGATAATTTTGGTGCTGTAATATCAGTGCCTGGTTTAGGGAAAGGAAAGGTTACAAAACCACCACCAGAATTAGCCTTTTTGCTTAATTCTTGAATAAAAAAAGTCCCATCAGGAGCTTGCATTCCCTTTAAATCTTGTCCTATTAGCTTTTTGCTAACTGGGTGAGCTACTGCTGTGGTATCTTTATAAACGAAAAAATACCCATTACCATTGTCAAATCTAAAATTTTCTATAGCTTGTGCTATATAATCAATTTTCTCTTTTTCACTCTGTAAATCTTTTAAATGAATTGAAAGCGCATTAATCATTGCATCAGTTGATATTTTTAATTTTTCTTCTATATCAACTTGCATAATTCTTGCTACCTCATTTGAATTAGCTTGAATTGTCTTTTGATTATTATTGTAAAATAAATAAAGCATCAAAAATAAAACAAACAATCCTAAAATAATAACAAAACCAAGTTTTGCTTTTATAGTTTTTAACATTACATACTCCTTTTGAAACTTTAAATGAAACATAATTTTAAAATTTAAAAATATAAATAATGTTAAATTTAATTAAGATTTTAGGAATTTCAAAATTGAAATTCCTTCTTTACTTATTTTGCTTTAGATTTGCTAACTTCTTGCATTTTTATATAAGGTCCAAATCTATGTTGCTCTATGCTAAAATCATCATCATAAGGAGCTACATCCATATCAAGTGGTTTTGTCCTTCTATCAGGAAAATCTGCTTCACGATTAGCCTTAATTGGTCTTGGTTTTGAATTAATATAAGCTGCCACATCAAAAGCTTCTTCATCACTTAAAGTAGCATCACCTTTTGGCATATTACCTTTAATATACGAAGCTGCTTTTATTAGTCTATACATTCCAGCACCTGTGTTATAGCTATCATCTCCCCATAAAGCAGGATATACATAATATCCACCTTTTTGCTCGTCATTTAGCATTCCTGCCCCATCTTCGCCGTGACAAGCTGAGCATTTTTCTTCATAAATAACTTTACCTTTTTTAGGATCAGCTGCTCTATTTAATAATTTTACTTGAGTAAGTCCTTGCCCTTCAACATTAGCACCTACTGGCACACCTTGGCTTAAATAGTGCATATAAGTTACAATTGCTTTCATCTCTACTGAATTAATAGGCAATGGCTTACCATTCATAGAGCGTTCCATACAGCCATTTATACGATTTTCAAGAGTAGCGACTACATCGCCTCTAGCTAAGTATTGCGGAAATCTAGCATAAATTCCTACAAAACCTGATTCATAAGGAATAGTCCCGCCATTTGCGTGACAGCTGCTGCAAGATAAATTATTTCCTGCATATCTTTTACTCTCATCTTTTGCCTTTGGACCTATGTAATATGTGGTTTCATTTAGGATTTTATTGCCTAAAATCACTGCTTCAATATATTTTGAGCCTTTAGGTAATTTTTCTTCATCTAAATACCCATCATCATTCATAGCACTTGGCACTACCCAATTCATTTTAGCTTGTTTAATGCCTGTTTCTGATTTGGTTTTATTCACACTTGGGTCTATCGCAAATGCAAAAGATGATAATAATAAAATCATACTAATTTTAGTTTTCATAACTTCTCCTTAAATTGATTTAAGAAAATGCTAGGATTTTTATGTGAATTTAATGTGAAAAATAAGCATAAAAATCATAAAAAATTACAAAATTGTTACAAATTTACAAAAAATAAATAAAACTAAGAGAATTTAAAAAGATGAAGTATTAATTTTGATATTCTGTATTAAGTCAATTATAAGTATTATATTATTAAAATAAAAAACTAATATAAAGGAGAGAAAATGAGTAAAAAAATTAATATAATTATGGCTAGTGCGTTATGTTTTATATCTACAGGTTGCGTTATGCCAGAACTTTTAAATGTAAATAATGTTATAAACCATAACAACAATTCTAATACTAACACAGCTAAAATCATAAGAACATATCCTGATAAAACCATAGTAACTCAAGGAAATATGAATTATGGTAAAAAATGTGCGTTCAAAACAGACCCTAGAAATAATAAAGTTGTAGAAGTAGGCTATGTTATACAAGATGCATGCTTGCCTGATTGGTGTAAAAAATGGTATGACAATGTAGATTTAGAACCTAAATCTGATTCTGATAAATTTCAAGTTGATACTTGCCATAGTTTTATAATATATAATGCGTCATTAGGATATAAATTGATAGAAGATTAATAAAAGATTAAATAAATTATGCCTTTAACTTTTTAAAGCATAATTTATTAATCAAAAAACTAAAAAATAAAATCTTTAAACCAACAATCAAATTCTTTTACACTTCATCTTTAAATACTTCTTCTCTTACATAAATTGTGCATTCTTCTTTTTCATCTAAGCTTCCATTCCATTTATAAACAGCTAATATTTCTTTCAATAAAGCTATTATTTCTTTTTCGTTTAATGTTTTATTATCTCTTATAGAAAGGATTTTATAGACTTTGTCATAAACTACATTATCAATCTCTTGACTAATATCATAATCTAAAATTATCCTTATATGCTCGCCTTTATAATATAAAATCCACAAAGATTTATTAAGTTTTGCATGGTCTAGTTCTGGGTCATCAAAATACATACAATTCATAAACCAGCAGTCTAATTCTTCATCTATTACAATGCGTTCTTCAAAAGGAAATTTATGATGTTGTCTTAAATACCAATCATTAGTATGCTCAATACAAATATCTACAAAAGAATATTTCTTCTCTAATCTATCATCAATAATTGCGTTTTTAAAAGCCATTATTT
>NZ_JAHCZC010000122.1:0-2986 GCF_018501135.1 Campylobacter sp. 2018MI13
GTATTGAAGTATCCAGATAATGATTTTTTAAATTCTTTAACGCTAGGGATTATGTCAAAAAATGCTCTTATTAAATATGGTTTAAGTTGGTTTAATAGTGATGCTATTGGTCTTGGTACTTATAATTTAAAGCAATTTAACAACGAACAAATAGTTTTAGTAAAAAATCCTAATGCTATTTTTAAAGCACTTAATGATGGGGTAGTTTTTAAGTTTTATCAAAATGAAGTTCAAATAAAAAATGCTTTAAATAATGACATAATTGATGTTGGCTTGATTAATTATAAAAATATAAAAAATATTGATGATGATTTAGTATATAAGACTTTAGAATCAGATCACGCTATAGCATTACAATTAAATAATAAAGTAATTTATGATAGGAAATTAAGATATGCAATTTCTTTGATTATTTGTAACAAATCTATTTTAAATCAATTGCCAAATTTTAGTATCAATAAACATATTTTAAATCTAAATAATAATGGTTGTGATAGAGCAGAAGCTAGAAAAATTATAAATGAATTAGGATTTTATAAAGATAAAAAGAGTATAGAATTAAATATTAATAAAGAAAGCACAGCAAATTATTATAAAAAATTAGATTTACCTTTAAAATTAGAAATTTATGTAGATAAAAACAATAAAGACTACTTAAGTATAGCCGAAAATCTTGCTATGCAATTAAAAGATTTTGGAATATTAACAGATGTATTACAAACCAACAATGATGATAATGAAGCTAGTAAGATTGTAGATATTGAAGTATATGATAGTATTAATTTTGCAACTATTTTAAATACAAATAAGATTAATAAAACTCAAGCAAAAAATACCATAAATCAAGTGCAAGAGAATTATTACAAAGAGTTTCAAGAGCAGATTAAAATGAACCCTTCTTATTTATTTTTGGTAAATTACAATTATTTTTTAGCTTATAATAAAAAAATTAAAGGTATTGAAAATATGCCAATAGGATTTAATGGAAACGGATTATTTTCTCAAGTAATTAAGTGGTATAAATATGAATAATTTCATTATTAGCCTAAAAGATTTTTTTACATTTAGATTTTTAGCATTTTCTTTATTTCCATTAATTATAAGCTCAATTATATTTATTAGTTTATTAACACTTGCATTTAGTTATGTTGGTAGTTTAGATTTTAACGAAGAAGCTTTTAACTTTTTTTTAGGTGCGATGATACTACACGCCATACAAATATTTATTATGATAATTACTATTTCAGGTGGCAGTTTTTTAGCTTTATATTTATCTATATTTTTTGCTTTAGTTATTACTTCATTTTTAACTCCAATGATAGTTAGAGAAATCAATTTAAAGCATTATAATTACAATAAATTAGATGAAATAGGGTTAATTCAAATAACTTGGCTTTTATTTAAAATCGTATTGAAATTCTTATTCTTTTTATTTTTTGTGCTTTTATTTCACATAATTCCTATATTAAATTTCATAGCATCATTTTTAATGTTTTGCTTAATGTTTTATTTATTTTTTAATTTTTTAATTTACGATGTGGCTAGTTGTGTTTTAAATAAAAATGATTTTTTAAGTTTTAAACCTTTTAAATTGAAATATATTTTTTGCGTATTTTTATTTTATTTGGCTTCAAATATTCCTTATGTTGGGTTTTTTCTACCTGTATTTTTTGTAATATTTCTAGCTCATTTATTATTTCAAAATGAATTAAGATTAAAACAGCCTTTAAATTGATTAAAAATAACTTTTATATTTTGATTTTTTTGTAGTATTTAATTTTATTTTTAAGGAGATTATTATGGTTTTAAACAATGAAATTATTTGTAATGTATGTAGTCTAAAAGCTAGCGAAGACGAGCACGCAGTATTTATTAGAGCTCATAAAAACAATAAGCCAGTAGATATTTGCACAAGTTGTATTCCGAGCGTAATTCACGGCTCTGGAATGGTTGTAAAAAGTGATGAAGAAATCATTAAAGATTTAGATTGATTTTAGGAATTTCATTTGAAATTCCTATGGTAATTGTATGTTATTTAGCATTTTAGAATTTTTACATAATTACTATGGCTTAATAATAACTATTTTTTACTTCATATTACTTGGTATATTCGTTTTATTTATAAAAAAGGCAGAAAAATTTATAAATGACAAAAATAAAGAAATTCAAACATTAAAAATAGATAAAGAAGATTACGAAGATACAAAAACTGATAAAAATATTTTGCTATACAAGAATTATAAATATGAAGAAGAATTATTAAAACTCAAAGATGAATTAAAACGATTACAGACTTTAACAACTTCAGATATTAATAAAATAGCCATTGAAAAAGCACAAGAATTGATATTAGAAAAAGAAAAAGATTATGAAGAAAAATTAAAAGAATTAAATAGATATTATAAGCTAGAAAAAGATAAATTAATTCAGTCTTATGAATTAAAAATAAGTGAAGAAAAAAACGCACAAAATAAAATCAAATTAGAAAATATCAAAAAAGGCAAAAATTACGAATATCAAATAAAAATATACTATGAAAATATAGGTTATAAGGTTTTTCCAAATGGTTTTGTAAATGGTAAAAACGACAAAGGTATAGATTTAATAGCGTATAAAAATAGTGAAATAAGGCTAATTCAATGCAAGTGCTACACAAATCCACCAAAACAATATCTGCTTAGAAAATTTATAGGAGATTGTGAAGTTTTTATTAGAAACAATCCATCATTATGTGATAATAAAATAATTTATAAAGATTTTATAACAAGCTGTAATGATAAAGATTACGGAGTAGTGTGCTATTTAAGAGAATATCCAAATGAAATAAATTATCAAATCATTAACTATATAAATTAAAGCATTAAGACAATAAATAATAGATTAATAATTTTTTATTTGCTATAATTAATCTTATTTTTAAAGGTAAGATATGAATGAGTTTTTAATATATTTAGCATATTTTTTAGATAATTTACACGATTTAGCT
>NZ_JAHCZC010000123.1:0-2896 GCF_018501135.1 Campylobacter sp. 2018MI13
GTGGAACGTTTTCAAACAAAGAATTTCAAATTGGTGCATATTCTAATGAGACAGTTAAGGCTAGTATTGGGGCAACTACAAGTGATAAGATTGGGTTAACTAGGTTTGAGACTGGGCATAATGTGAGACAAAGTGACCTTGCTTTAGGAGATAAAATTAATCTTACATTTAAAAACGTAGATGGAATTAATGATGTTACATTTGAGCCAGTGCAAATTGCTCAAGGTAATAATATTAAAGCAGGTCAAGGTTTAGGTGCTTTAGTTGAAGCTATTAATAAATCTACTGATAAAACAGGTATTAAAGCTTCTGTTACGGTTCAAAGTGTATTTGAACAACCTATTAAAGCAGGAACTACTTTACAAGGCTTTAGTATAAATGGTGTTACTATTGGTTCTATTGAAGTTAAAGATAAAGATGGAAATGGAGCTTTAAGAGCTGCAATTAACTCTGTTAAAGATCAAACAGGGGTTGAGGCTAGTGTTGATGAAAAAGGAAGATTAGTACTTGCTAATAGAGATGGTAGAGGTATTAAGATAACTGATGGGGTGGATAAGAGTTTCGCGGCTGATGGAGCGGCTTTTACTAAGACTACTTCTGAAGCAAAAGCGGATAAGCATGTGTTATATACTAGTAATGCAGCAGATACTAATGGTGCTAATGGTCAAGTAGTAGTTGATTTAGCTAAAGGAGATGCATGGGCAGGTGGTGGTACTGACCTTGACACAAAACCTACCGGTCAAGCTAACTCTATATTAAATAGCAAAAATACATTCGAAGATGTTCAGTCAGCTCACTATGAAATGGATGCGAGAATTGCAGGAGATGGTTATTCTAAAGCTAAAAATGCTACTATTCAAAAAGCAATTAAAGATGGAACTGAAATAAATTTAAGTGGTGTGCATGCTGAGATTCAAGGGGCATTACATCTAGGTTTGGTGCCTGGTAACAATGGTACTGCAACTACAGATGCTCCAGCTGATCCAGCTGCACAAAATACCCAATATGAAAAAGACCTAAAAGCAGCTAATGATGCTGTTAAAGCAGCTTTAGGTAATAATGCTGGTAAGCATGCAACTTTAAGCGATGCTAATAAAGCAATTGATACAGCTATTAAAGCTTTAGATAAAGTTGTAGAATATGCTAAAGGTAAAACTATGGCAGATAATGAAGGTGAGAATGGAATGGTTGCACACGCAGCTATACAATTCCTAAAAGGCTTAAAAGAAGGTTTAAATGAAGCTAATAGAGAAGGTTTAAGTAGCATTATTGGTCTTACAGATGATACTAAGACTAACTTCGGAAGATTAAGTTTTTCATCAACTAATGGTAAAGACATAGTTGTAGAAGCTACTAGAGATTATGTTGGGGCTGATAATAAATTACATAGTATGGATGTTACAAGTGCAATAGGCTATGATAAAAATGTTTCTGAAAAAACAGTTAGCTTAAGAGAAACTAATGCTACTATAGATAGAGAAACAGCAGATGCAATGGGCTTTAATGCTAATGATTGGCAAGCAACTGATGCAGGAGATAATAAGAATGGTTATGCTGCAGGTGTAATGACATTAAAAGGCGCACAAGCAATGATGAATATTGCTGAATCAGCTCAAAAAGCTCTTGAAGCAATCAGAAGTGACCTTGGTTCTGTTCAAAACCAACTTGTTTCAACTGTTAATAATATTTCAGTTACTCAAGTAAATGTTAAATCAGCTGAAAGTAATATTAGAGATGTTGACTTTGCATCTGAGAGTGCTACATTTAGTAAACACCAAATCCTAGCTCAATCAGGTGTATATGCAATGAGTCAAGCTAACGCTGTTCAACAAAACGTAATGAGATTATTACAATAGTTTTAAAGGTGCAATGCACCTTTAAAAACGCATTAAAGATTATTGTAGTAATAATGAATGGAGTTTTTAAGGTACTTGTCGCCTTAAAAACTACTAGGATTATTACAATAGTTTTAAAGATAGCTTCGGCTATCTTTAAAAACGCAATAAAGATTATTGCGTTAATGAATGGAGTTTTTAAGATAGCGTTAGCTATCTTAAAAAAACGACTAAGGTTATTACAATAGTAAAAACTACTAAGGTTATTAGGGGAGCACTCGCTCCCTTTTTTAAATTTAAAAATCAATTTCCTAATTTAAATTCTTTAAAACTTTATAATTTAAACATATTTAGTATAAGATAACGATTATAAAAGGAGTAAATATGAATGTAATAGTAAAGATGAATGATAATCCGCACTTTTTAAAGGCTTTAAAAGAATTAGCAAAGGCATTTAACGAGCCGATAAAGATAAAGAAAGAAAAAAGCAAATTAGATGATTTTTATAATAGTAAAGAATTTTTAGATTCTATAAAAGAAGCAAAAGAATTAAAAGCTGCGTATTTGCGTGGGGAAGTTGAATATATGGACGCTGAAAAATTCGTAGAAGAAAGCATGAAATGGTGAAATATCAAGTAAGGGAGACTAAAGCTTACAAAACAGCCTTTAAAAAACTAAGCAAAGCTGATAAAGAATTAACAAATAAAATTATTTTAAGATTGGCAAATGATGAAGTATTAGAACCGGTTTATAAAGACCACGCTTTGCAAGGTAAATTTAAGGGCTATAGAGATTGCCATGTGAAAAACGATTTGGTATTAATCTATGAAAAAGATAAAAATATTCTAACGCTAACTTGCATTAATATTGCAAATCACAGCAATTCATTCAAAAAATAATCTTTTTAAAAAAAAATAATAACTTAAACATAAATTTGAATTTATCATATTATTGATTTAATACTATTTAGGCTATCTCTAAATCAAAATATAAAGCTTTGGTAATAATAAAAATATTGCTTTATATTTTTTAGTTTTTATGTGTAAATTATTGTTTTAAAT
>NZ_JAHCZC010000124.1:0-2674 GCF_018501135.1 Campylobacter sp. 2018MI13
ATTTCATATATTGTATTAGACTTAATCCATTCGTATATGATTTGCTCTACCTTATCAAGATTATTATCAAAACACTTAGGTCTTATAGTATCGCAACTACACCAGTTATCTATGATTTTTAATATTATTTTTAAATTCTTAACTACTAAATCATAATCATCTAACTCATTTAATACGTGTATGTAAAGTTGCATTTCATCAAAACTTTTAAAATTAGTATTTAATAAATAATCATTTAAATCATACTTTTTAATTATAGTTTTTGCATACCTTTTAAGCTTATTGTTTCTAACTCCTATTATTTTATAGTTAGTAAATACTGATTTTTTGCAATAACTTTTATATATTTTATCTATATGTTTTTGTAAATATTCTTTAATTTTCATTATAGCTCTTTCGTTTTGTTTAAAAAAATAATCTTACTATAAATACTTTTACTAAGTATTAACCTAGCTTCTTTAAAATCACCGCAACTTAGACTAGTTTTTTACTCCTTGAGAGACTTAAACCCCTTGAGAAATCAAGGGGTTTTCCTTTTTTAAGAATAATTCAAATTACATTTTTTTAAAAATTTATATAACTTTAAGCTTAATTTTCAAAATTTATGCTACTATTCCCTTACATTTTTACAAAAAAAGGAGAAAAAATGAAATTAGTTAAATTAAGTTTAGCAGCAGTTGTTGCTGCAGGTTCGTTCTCATTCGCGAACGCAGTTGCTTTAGATGAAGCTATTCAAAATGTAGACCTATCAGGAATGTTAAGATATAGATATGAAACAGAAAGCACTAAATCAGATGTTCTAAAGACAAATCTTAGCGGACACAAATATAAAGCTCAATTAAAATTCGGTGCTGATATAGCTGACAATTTTAAAGCTACAGCATTATTCCAATATTCAAATACTGACGGCTCTTATGGTGATAGAGCTTATTTACAAGATAAAAATACATTTTTTGTAAGAGATGCTTATTTAACTTATACAAATTACGATACTTCATTTATGTTCGGTAGAATGGAAATCGGTTCAATTTGGACTGATGATTTACTAGGAACAGGATTAAAAATAGTAAATAACAGCATTGAAAATGTAACTTTAGCAGCTTATGCATTTGATAACTATAACAATGACGGAGATTTAAGCCCAGTTTTAATTGGTGATAATGATATAGTTACATCAAAAAATCTTTATGGTATAGCAGCTATTGCTAATTTTGACCCAGTAGCAGCTCAACTATGGGTTTCAAATATGGCTAGCTATGGCACATTCTATGCAGTAGATTTCAATGTTGCTCTAGGTGACAAAGATGACTTTGCATATAATGTACATGCTCAATACGCAGGCAATAGTCTTAAAAAAGATAGAAAAGGTGAAGTAGCAGCTAATGGTAACTTCTATGCAGCAGAAGCTGGCTTTGACGCATTTGGCTTAGACTTCAATGTAGGTTATGCTGGTTATGGTAAAAAAGATAAATTAACTCTTAATACTGTAGAAGATGAAGGTCAATTAATCAACTACGGCGAAATCGTAATGAAAGACTACCAAGGTGGTTTTGGTAAAAAAGATTTCGTATTCGGAACAATTGGCTATACATTTGAAGATGTAAGATTTGGTGTTGATATTATTAGCGGAACAAATAAAGTTGAAGGTGCTGAAAAAGAAAAATTATTTGAAGTTAAACCACAACTATCTTATAAATATAGCGACAAACTAAACTTCTCAGCATTCTATGCTCATGGAACAACAAAACAAGCTGATGAAAAAACAACTGATAAACTAATCAGATTCCAAGCTAAATATACATTTTAATTAATTGCTAGGCTTTAAGCCTAGCTTTTTAAAGACTTAGAATGAAAAAAATTTTATTATTTTTATGTATTACAAATTCTATAAGTGCAGTTACTACAGATGATTTATTAAATTATACTTTTAGTGATAATTTAGATATTAATTTAGGTAAAGAACTTTTTATAAATATTCATAAATGCAATTCTTGTCATGGAGATTTAGGAGATAAATCAAGCACTACATTTAAATCCTTAAACACTCATTCAGCATCTACTTTAAAATCAATGTTAAAATCTTACAAAAACGATAAAGATTTTGGAGGCAAAACAAGATTTGTTATGCAAAGATATGCAAATAAATTGTCAAATAAGGATATTGATAATATTATAGCTTATATAAAGGGCAAAGATAATTTAGAATTACCTAATTCAAAAAATATTGAACCTGCTAAAAAAACTAAAGATAATTTATATTTGGAATAAAATCTAAATATAAATTCCTATTTTAAAACTTAGATATTTTATTATAATTTAGCTATATAACTTAATAATCTTATAAAATATATAATGCCATTAAGTTATGCTAAACATATAAAATTAACCTATCTAAAATATTTTATACAAATAATTCAAGTAATGTTTTTTATATTATGCAAAATTATTATTTATTTGCTTACTAAATTTCAAACTTCTCAAACTTAACTCTCACCACATAACCACCACAACTACAAACTATCTTCACTAATTTTAGTTTTTAATGTTTTTAAATTGTATTTTTTAAATTCTCCCAACTTTCCCTACTTTTCCAAATAATTTTCATTTTTTTCAATTTTTTTAAAAAATATTTTTATATTTAAGAATACTTTAAGTTTTGCTGTATATAATTCAG
>NZ_JAHCZC010000125.1:0-2570 GCF_018501135.1 Campylobacter sp. 2018MI13
ATCTAATATTTAATAATTTTTTGCTCTTCATTTCTTCGCTTTTATTTTTAAATATGTGAAAATTACAATCAATAAAACAAGTAAAATAATTGGCATATAAGATGAATATTCATCAAAAGTTTTAGCCAAGCTATCTCCTAAATAAAACGCAGCATAAAACACCACAATAGCCCAAATAAAACAAGAAATTAGATTATAAATACTAAATCTAAAAAAGCTTAATTTTGAAATCTCAGCTGCTATTGGACCTAAGGTTTTAAGCCCATAAACAAACTTACAAACTAAAGTAAAAATAAAGCCATTTTTTCTAAATAAAACTACTAAAAGAGCTAGTTTTCTTTTATGCTTTACAAGATGTTTTTGAAAGTCTTTTTTACTAGCTCTAGTAAAATAAAATAAAGCCGATGAGCCTAGAAAATTACCTACAAAAGCTACTAAAATACTAATATAAGGATTTACATTATAAGCACTTGCAAACACTCCTAAGGCAAGCAGTGCTAACATACCGCCGCCTAAAGAGTATAAAAATACTAAAATATATCCGTATTCTACAAATTTTTCTATAAATTCTTGCATTATTTCGCTAGCTCCACAGCTCTAGTTTCACGGATAACATTTACTTTAATTTCTCCTGGAAATTGTAAGCTGCTTGTTATTTCACTAGCTATTTCTTTAGCTAAAAGAACACTTTCATCATCATTAATTAGCTTAGCATTTACAATAACTCTAATTTCACGACCAGCATTAATTGCATAAGCTTTTTTAACTTGAGAATGTTGTTTTGCAATAGCTTCAAGCTCACTAACACGCTTTAAAAACGCTTCTAAAACTTCTCTTCTAGCACCTGGTCTTGCCGCACTTAAAACATCAGCCGTGCAAACTGCAGCAGCTTCAATACTTAAAGCATCTTCATGCCCGTGATGAGCAAAAATAGCGTTTAATACCACAGGATGCTCTTTGTGCCTTTCACAAACCATAGCACCTAAATCAACATGGCTACCTTCATATTCGTGAGTTAAAGCCTTGCCAATATCATGTAAAATTCCAGCACGCCTTGCAAGTCTTGTATTACCACCACATTCAGCTGCGATAATTCCTGCTAAATGTGCAACTTCTAAGCTATGTGCTAATGCATTTTGTCCGTAACTTGCACGATATTTTAAACGGCCAATTAATTTTACTAATTCAGGAGCCATTTTTGTAAGTCCTAAATCCATTATGATATTTTGACCTTCATTAAACATTTCTTCTTCAAATTCTTTTGAAACTCTTTCGTGTAATTCTTCAATTCTAGCTGGCTGAATTCTTCCATCATCTATTAATAAATCAATTACTTTTTTAGCAATTGCACGGCGTAAAACATTAAATGAGCTAATAATAATTGCGTTTGGAGTATCATCAATAATTACATCAACACCTAAAACCATTTCAAGTGTTTTTATATTTCTTCCTTCTTTACCAATAATTCTTCCTTTTAAATCATCGCTTTTAAGATTTATTACGCTAATTAATCTCTCACTTGCATATTCACCTGCAAATCTAGTAGTAGCTTGTGCTAGGATATATCCTGCTTTTGCCTTTGCTTGAGATTTTGCTTCTTCTTCGCATTTTCTTACGATATGAGCGATTTCATCTCTTGCATCTTCTTTAGCTTGATTTATTACTAATTCTCTTGCTTCGCTTTGAGTTAAACCACTTATATTTTCAATACTGCTTAATAATTCTTGCATTTTTGCTTCGCAAGATTTTTTAAGCATATTTGCTTCTTCCATCAATTCATTTGCAGCTTGCTCGCTTTTTACAATACTTGCTTTAAATTCATCTAATTTTTGTTCGTTTATTGCTAGAATTTGCTCTTTTTTCTCAATTTCTAGAATTTTCTTATCGTGTTCTTTTTGAAGTTCTAAAATCTTTTCATCATAAGATTTTTTATAACTCAACTCAATCTTACCCTCACTTGCTTTGGCATTTTCTAGAACTTTATCAGCATTTCTTAGTATTTTTTCAGCTTCATATTCAATCACTTTTGCTTTTGCTTTTGCTTGTTCTTCGTGAATTTTAAAATGAGCTTCGTGTATTCTTTTGGCTACTAAAACCCCTAATGCTCCTCCTAGAATAAATACCGCTAATAACGATATAATTTCAACTAATGTCATAACTTCTCTTTCTTTTTATTGTTTTACCATTTGCGATATAAAAATCGCCTTGAATATCCGATTTTAAACAAATTTTGTTTTTAGTAACGGATTTTATATTTTGAATAAAAATAATTAATAAATCATAATCAATTTTAGAAAAAGTTCTATCGTAAAATCCTTTGCCAAAACCTACTCTTCTAAAATCCTTATCAATTCCTAAAACAGGTATAATTGCAATATCAATTTTAATATTTTCAATCTTACTTGAGCTTTCTTTTATTTTAAATCTAACTTCACTTAATGGAAACCTTAATTTATTAAAAGCTAAACTATTATCACTAAGCATTTTTGGAATATAAATATTGAATTTTTTACATAAAAATCTTTTGTATTTATATAGATTTATTTCTTTATCTTTTGCAATATAAATTA
>NZ_JAHCZC010000126.1:0-2489 GCF_018501135.1 Campylobacter sp. 2018MI13
CTATTAAGCTCATAATTAAAATCTTTTATATCTTTTAGAAAGATATTGTCTTTACTGATAATTATAGTACCATTATTATCTACAAAACCAAAATTGTTATCTTTTACATTTAAAATATTTTTTATCATATCTAAATAATTGTTATATATTTTACTCATTATTACCTACTTTGACACATTTAATATATTTTAACATTTTTTAAGTTATAATAATTTCAATTATTAGAATATAATTTAATAGGCATTAATATGATAAAATTTTTAGATTTAGCAAAGATAAATAATCGTTTTAGAGCTGAAATAGAGACTAAAACAAGTGATATTTTAGATAATGGTTGGTATTTGCAAGGCAAATACAACGAAGAGTTTTGTAAAAATTATTCAAATTATTGTGGCACAAAGTATGCGTTGGGTGTAGCAAATGGACTTGATGCTTTAAGACTTATCATCAACGCTTATGGTTTTAGCAATGGTGATGAGATAATAGTTCCTGCAAATACTTATATAGCAAGTATTTTAGCGATTAGCGATAATGGTTGCACTCCTGTTCTTGTAGAGCCTGATATTAATACATATTGTATAAATCCTGATTTGATAGAGCAAAAAATAACACCTAAAACAAAAGCTATAATGGTAGTTCATTTATATGGACAAGTTTGTGATATGGACAAGATAAATACCATTGCTAAAAAATATAATCTAAAAGTCATAGAAGACTCAGCACAAGCTCACGGAGTATATTATAAAGGTAAAAGAGCTGGAAATCTAGGTGATGCTTCTGCATTTTCATTTTATCCTGGAAAGAATTTAGGTTGTTTTGGGGATGGTGGAGCTATTACCACAAATGATAAAGAACTTTATGAAAAGGTAAAAGCTTTGGCAAATTATGGCTCACATAAAAAATATTGTAATATTTATAAGGGGCTTAACTCAAGACTAGACGAGTTGCAAGCTGCTGTGCTTGATGTAAAATTAAAATATCTAGATAGTGATAATGCAAAAAGAGTAGAAATAGCAAAATATTATATAGACAATATAAATAATAAACTTATAACTTTACCAAAATACACTGATAATAAATCTCATGTATGGCATGTATTTGTTGTGCGTGTAAAAAATAGAGATAAGTTTCAAGAATATTTAAAGGAAAATGATATAGAAACGATAATCCATTACCCAACTCCACCGCATAAACAAGAAGCATATAAAGAACTAAATCATCTATCACTTCCAATAACAGAACAAATTCATAATGAAGTTATAAGCTTACCAATTTCGCCTATTATAAATAATAATGAAGTTGATTTTGTAGTAAAAGTTGTAAATTCTTGGAAATATTAAAAAATTTAAATTCTGAAGAAAAAACTTCAGCTTTCTTATATATTTTAAATACTATTAATAATGAAAAAAATGTTAATACTCAAATAAACATGATCATTTCTTTATTAAAAAGTAAATTGATATACGGAAGTGGTTATTATAGCTCTGATATAATAGAAAATATATTAATACGAGAATCAAATAAATTAAACATAGAACTAACTAATAAATATAACAAAAATACTATATTACATATAATGACAACAAGTTATTCTAATGGTGGGCATACAAGAGTTGTAGAAAGATGGATTGAAAACCCACTAGACCTAAAACAACATTCATTATTACTTACAGAACAAAATGTTGAAGAAGTAAATCAAAGACTAAAAATGGCTATTTTAGACAATAAAGGGGAGATTGTTTCTATAAATAACATAAAAAATATTTATGAAAAAGCAATAGAATTACGAAAAATAGCTTCAAAATATGAAATAATAATATTACATATTCATAATTATGATATTTTACCAATATTAGCATTTGCAAATAAAAATTTTACTAGACCTATAGCTTTATATAATCACTCCGATCATTTATTTTGGATAGGTATATGTATATCAGATATGATATTAGAATTAAGAACATATGGAATTAAAGTATCTAACAATTATAGAGATATTGCAAGAAACTTTTTTGTAGGTATACCACTAGATGATAAAATATGTAAGAACTATTACAATAAAAATGAAATAAAAGAAAACTTAAAAATATCAAAAGATAAAAAAATAATTTTATCTGTTGCAAGTTCTTATAAATTTACAACTTATAAAGCTTTTAATTTCACTAAAATAATAAATCAAGTATTGTTAGAGAACGAAAATACCTATTTTATTATAATAGGTGCAAATGCTAATAGTTTAAATTGGAATATAAATCATTCTAGGGTAAAATTATAAATTAGGGTTCATAACTGGCCTTTATTCACATCCTCGAGGCCAACAGGCCGTAATAGCATCTCTTTGCCGTCTTTTTCCTTAAAAAAAAAATACCTTTCACATTCTTCAACCAACTTCCCTTCTTCTTCTTCTCCACTTCACCCATCCATCTTAACTTACCTCCTGCACCACTTGCTTTTTTCCTTCTCTTCTCCACTACCTTTTCGAGTGCGTA
>NZ_JAHCZC010000127.1:0-2420 GCF_018501135.1 Campylobacter sp. 2018MI13
ATGAAGCAATAAGTAGTATAGATGAGCTAACACGTGCTAATGTAGTAGTAGCTGATAATACTAATAAAATATCAGATGAAGTAGATTTAATGGCTAGCATTGCTGTTGAAGCTGTTATGAAGAATAAATTCTAATAAACACCCCACAAGGAATTTCTTAATTGAAATTCCTTTTATTTATATAAAATACTTAAATCTAAATCATAGTTTTTTTAAATTACTAATTCAAATTCTTGTAAAAATTAATGAAATTTAAAAAATATTTTTAAAAAATTTTATATGGACAGAATTTTGACATTCAATGTGTTATAATCAAGAAAAATCAAGAAAGGAGAATAAATGAAAGTTATTTTTTCTTTTATATGGGGGGGGGTATAACTCTTTAGAATATACTCAAAAACCTTCATCTAATTTTAAAGGAACTTAGAAAGCATTTTTTATCTAATCATAAATATTTAAAAATTAAAAATAAAAAGGATAAAAAATGGAAATCAAAAGAATTTTAAAAGAATTTACAGACCTAGAAGAAAGTAAAAAAGAAATATTAAAAGAAAACATTTTAAATTTTGTTAAAGAAAAAAGCAAACCAACAATTTTTGCTAATTTAATGCTATCTACATGCCCTAAGGAATATTTAGATATTTTATTAAAAGATTTAGATTTTGATTTAGAAAACAGAATGAAATTAGCTGCTTTAATTGAAGAAGCATATCATATCAGCTTTAAATCAAAAGATATTTTAAACTATCAAAAACCAACTTCAACAGCATTAATACCTGATATGTCTAATATAACAGAAGTTATGAAATACTATAAAGAACAAGAAGAATCTAAAGAAGAGTATACAGAATTAGATGAGATATTAAACAAATCAGATTTAGATGAAGAAGATAAAACTAAGCTAAAGCTAAATATCAAAAAACTAGCAAACACAAAGCTAAATATATTAATTACAGGCGGAACAGGAGTTGGCAAAAGCTCTACTATTAATTCGCTTTTTAATATGGGTGATGAATACAAGCAAGAATTTAGCGAAATCGGAACTACTAGCAAACCACAAACAATGGAGATTAAAAAATACGAAATAGGAAGAAACCTTGTTTTATGGGATAGTCCAGGTTTAGGAGATGGGATAAAAGATAGTGAGCATATTGCAAAAATCAATAAAAAGCTTCACGAAAAAGATAGTAAAGGAAATGCTTTAATAGATTTAGTTTTAGTTATTGTAGATGCAAAGACTCGTGATTTAGGCACTACCTATCATCTAATTACTAATGTAATAATCCCTGCCTTAGGAGAAAACGCAAAAGATAGAATATTAATAGCGCTTAATAAATGTGATCAAGCTTTAGAAGGAGATTTTTGGGTGAAGGGTGATAGTCCTTATCCAGAAGAAGAGCTTATAAAATATCTTGATGAAAGTGTAAAAATAATTAGTGATAGGATATATGAGACAACTAGCGTAAGGATTGAGCCTATATATTATTCATCAGGTAAGAGCAGAAATGGCATTCAAGAAAACCCATATAATTTAGGAAAATTACTTGACTTCATCATTGATTATACTCCCAGCAAAAAAAGAGCAGTATTTAAAGGTAAGATAAACGAAAATAAAAACAACTGGAAAAGCAACGAAAAAGTAAAGCCTAATACAAATAATTTTAATTCATCAAACAATCAATCAACAAGCACCACAAAAGATTACAAAGCTTTAGCTGATGAAAAGATAGAAAAAAGCTTTTGGGATAACTTATGCGATGGTGTTGGAAAAGCAGTTGATTTTGTTGTTGAAAATAAAGAGAAGATTATGGCAGTAGGTGGATTTTTATTAAGTGCTGTAAATAAAATTTTTAAAAAATAAAAAAACAAAAAGAATTTGAAATATGACTTTCAAATTCTTTAAAGGAGTATAAATGCCAATAGCACCAAAGCCAAGTAAGTTTATTTGTAAAGATTGTGGGTATTCAGTGGTGATAATTCATAAAAGCGATTGCCTAAATGCAAATGATTTACCACCATCTAAATGCCCTAAATGCAAAAATAGTGTTTGTTATGAAAGAAAAAGAGCCAACACACTTGATATAGCTTTAGCAAAATTAAAGGAGATTTTATGAAAAAATATAAGCCAACCACAAAAGAAGAATTAAAAAAGTTAGTAAAAAATAAGACTATTTATCTAGGTGATATTGATACGAGTTTAATTACTGATATGAGTGGATTGTTTAAAAACAGCGCTAGAGAAGACTTTAGTGGTATAAACGAATGGAATACAAGTAATGTAACTGATATGAGCGGTATGTTTAGTAGTTGTGAGTATTTTAATGAAGCTTTGAGCTTTGATACTTCAAAAGTAACTAATATGAGCCATATGTTTGAAAATTGCTTTGATTTTAATCAACCATTAAATTTCAATACTTCAAA
>NZ_JAHCZC010000128.1:0-2388 GCF_018501135.1 Campylobacter sp. 2018MI13
TAATAGCCCCGATTTTTATACCATAATTTTTAAAATCAGAATTAGCACTAAAACTATCTTTTGCATTTTCTAAATCATAATTTAAATTAAAATAATAAATATTATCATTATATGCAAAAACATTATTAAGACCTAAAGAATGATGGATAAAATTAGAATCTTTATCCATACTATCAGCAAATATTCCTTTAGATAAATCATAAGAAATTAAATATAAATAATTATCATTTACATTATTTTCATAATTAATACCAATATTTAAACTATGCAAAAACGCAGCTCTTCTAAGTAATACAAAATCATAACTAGCATTTAGAGTAATTTTGTGATTATCCCTTACATAGCTTGGATTAATTGCTAATGTTAATACATTTAAATCAGGATAATTTTCGCTTTTATTTTTTAAATATTTTTTATTATTTAAACTCGCATAAAGCTCTGCAAAATAATTATTTCCTAAATCTAAATTATAAGCACCATCTATATTAAAATTAAAACTTAAAGAACCACTTGCTTTTTCATTTTTAAAATTTCTAATCTTCTCACCAACAAAATCAGTGAAATTATCATTGCCATAAAGCGGGTTTGTATCATAAGCAAAACCCAAATTAAGCCCTATAAAATAAGGCTTAGCAACTTCTTTTGTCAAATTATCTAAATTATTTAGCATATTATTAATTCTAACTTTTTGAGTAGAACTTAAATCTAAATTATTTAGCATATAATTTAATTCATCTCTCATAAGCTCTGGATTATTATTTTCATAATACAAATTAGCTATTGAAAATCTAGCTTCAATATTGTTTTCATTAATAATTAAAACCCTATCGTAAGCTGCAATTGCTTCTTTTGTATCTTTTAATTTTTCAGCACTTTTTGCCAAAATTAGGTTAAGTTTTTCATCACTACAATCAATCTCACATTGAGCTTTAGCTAATTCTAAAGCTTTTTTATAATTTTTCTTATTAAACTCATCTATATAATTAGCAAAAGCAAGAGAGCTTATTAAAAATGATAAAATAATCTTTTTTATCATTTTTGAACCCCGTAAGTAGAATTTCTTTGCCTATTGTTTTGATAGTCTTTACCATTTAAATATCCCTTATTTGCATAATTTATTTTATTTTGTATGCAATAAGTATTGCCATTACATATATTAATAATATCTTTAGATATTGAATTAGTATCTAAATCCTTTATTCTTTCATTATTGTATTTATAATTATTTTTATAATCTTGATAATTTTTATTTTGATAATATTCTTGTTTTGCTTTTATCATTTCTTCTTTAGAATTTAAAAACTCATTAAAACTTTCGCTATTTTTATAAGATTGTTTAGTATTTACTTGACTTTCTTTACCTGTATTAATAGTTTCAAATTCCTTAGGCACTATCTTTTCAATCTTAATAACCTTATCATTATCAAATCTTAATTGATTTCCTGCTTGAACTAAAGAAGTTTTATTTCCTACTTTAACATCTATTGCACCTTCTAAACAACCTACTTTATCAACCTTTCCAAGACTTCCAACAAACACGGTTCCTCTAATTCCAATCGTTGCTGTTTTTGCTTGAAATTCAAAATTCTTTCTAGCTATTTTTGAAATATTTCCCGATATTACCTTAAAATGCCCATTATTTACTTCAAGACTTACTTTTGATTTTTTACCATCAATTACATAATCTTTAATATTTAAAGTTGTATTTTTACCTAGCGTAACTATTGTATTATCTATGAATTTAATTTGTAATTTTGCATTATTTTTTGTGATTATTTTGTCATTTTCTTCTAAAATATCATTTGTTTTTGCAATTCTTTCTTTGTTGTCACTTAAAATTACAACATCTCCTCTTAATGTAACTATTTTTCCAATATTTGCGAAAAGTGAGCTTGCTAAAAACACAATTAAAGCTATTTTGTTCATATTTTCTCCTATTTTTATAATTTGATTACATTAAAACTACTTGGTTTTAATTTTTCTAATTTGATAATTCCTAAATTTTTATAGTGTAATCTCTCTCCTTTTTTTAAATTATATTTTTTACCGCCTACTCCAACTTCAATTTCTCCTGAAATACAATTAACAAAACCATTATTAACATCTCCACTAAATCTAGTTCCACGAATGCCAATGGTCGCTGTATTTGCTTGGAAAGTAAAGTTTTGTCTAGCTAGCTTAGAAATCTCTCCACTTACTAAATCGTAGCTTCCTTTTTTAGCTTTCAAGTTCACTTTAGAATTTGCTCCATTAATTAAATATTTATTGATTTGTAAAGTTGAGTTTTTACCTAAAGTAAGAGTAGTATTATCTATAAATTTTATTTGAACTTTTGCATTATTTTTAGTAAGAATAATATCGTTTTCTAATAGCTCATAATTTTTATGA
>NZ_JAHCZC010000129.1:0-2252 GCF_018501135.1 Campylobacter sp. 2018MI13
TTATATAAGTAGGATTTGTTTATTTTGTGTAAAGTAGATTTATTTTCTATCTGCTTTATAATATATTTTATTTATTTGATTATCTTGTAATTTTATTGCTATATCAACTGGGTTTTTATAAATAGTATCTTGAAAATACAGCATATTATTTTTCTTATTTTTTCTAAATCCATATTCTTTTAGATATTTAAGAATTTCATCATTGTTTTTATCTAGTAATACAGCGTTGAGTTCTTTTGTAGTAACTTCATTTATTATGCAATATCTTTGATTTTCTAGGCAAGTTTTATTAGCATTTATGATTTTTGCTATTAAATCATTTGGCTCTTTTATAAAAAATTCATAGTATTTATAAGCAGATACTAAAGCTAAAATTATTAAAAAGTATTTATTAAATTTAATCTCATCTAATCTCTTTTTAATACTTCCATAAATAGCAGAAAGCAAAATTGCAGATATAAAATAATAAGCAAAATTAAAGCCCATAAAAAGCTCAATCAAGCCAACAACTACGCATAACCAAGATAAATAATAAGATAAATATTGTAAGAGTTTTATAATTTTATGCAACATTTCACTACTTTTTAATACAAGTATTAGAAATATTTAGGATTTACCTAAGTAAATCCTTATTTTTTAGATAGTTCGTTTATCATATCTATAAGCATTTGTGGAGATTTTGCATAAGCTAAATTGATTACATATTTTCCATTTACAATAAAAGTTGGAGTTCCGTAAGTATTAGCAATTTCATTTGCAATATCAGTTGAGCTTAATAAATATTTTCCTTCAGGGCTTTGTAAGAAGCTTTCTAATTTTTTCTTTGAAATTCCAAGAATACTTAGACCAGATTTATAAAATTCATCAGGATTATTATTCCAAGTTGATTTATTTTTAAACATTTCAACAAAATAAACGCTACTAATTTTATCATATAGGCTATTTTTATCAATCAAGCTAATTTTATTTTTTTCATCTTGATAATGTGCGTATGCAAGTAAATTAGCCATTTCTTGACCAAATTTTCCCCAAGTTTTTACCATCATTAATCTAATATCCAAATCTTTTAATTGCTCTTTTATTAATCCTAAAGTATTGTGATTGTGGTGTAAATAACAATGCGAACATTGATAAGACCATATTTCTGTTAAAGAATTATCAGAATTTGGGATTGGATTTTCAAGCACATTGTATTCTACACCTTCACTTAAGGCAAATAAGTTTGAACTAACAAGCAACACTAAAGCTAACTTTTTAATTTGTTTTAACATTTTTTCTCCTTAAAAAAATTGCATAAATATATAAAATTTTAATTAATAAAAATTTTCTATTAGAAATGATAATGATTAACAAAATATCGTATAATAATGGTTCAATTTAAAAAAAAGGATAAAAAAATGAAAAAGATATTTTCTTCAATCATCGCTACTGCGATTTTAGGCTCAAGTGCTTATGCAATTACTATTGATGAAGCTAGTGTAAAAGCTCATTTTACTGGTTTTAAAATGGAAAAAAAATTAGGTGTTCCTGGTGTTATTGATGATGCTAAATTTGAATTTAGCAAAACAAGTGGCTCTGTTGTAGATATTTTAAACGGAACTAAAGCAAGTATGGATTTTGCTAACGAAAATACAAAAGATAAAATTCGTGAAAACAATATCCATAGAACATATATTGCAAATTTAAAAAATAGCAAAATTGAAGCTAGTTTAAAAGATGTAAAAGGTGATGAAACAAGTGGTAGTGCTACAGGTGTAATCACATTTAATGATATTACAAAAGAAATTCCAATGACTTATAGCGTAGCTGATGGTAAATTAGTTGTAAAAGGAGTAATCAATATGAATACTGATTTTAATACAACTGAAGCATTCACAGCACTTTCAACTGATAAACAAATCTCGGCACTTCACGGAAAGAAAACTCACGAAGAGGTTGAAATTTATTTTGATGTAGATGTTAAATAATCTTTAAAGGCTAGAATACTAGCCTTTAAAAAACTTAAGGATTATTTAAATTGATTTTAATAGATTGTATTGATATTGATAAAGCTTACGGCGAAAAAGTTATTTTAAAAAATGTAAATTTTAGTATAAACGATGGCGAAAAAATCGCAATAATAGGTAAAAACGGGCAGGGCAAATCTACATTTTTAAAAATAATTACTAAAGAAATAGAACCTGATAATGGTAGGGTTTTGATTAATTCAAGTATAAATTTTTCTATGCTTTCTCAAAGCATTAATATAGATT
>NZ_JAHCZC010000012.1:0-31132 GCF_018501135.1 Campylobacter sp. 2018MI13
TTTTTGGTATTTTAATATCAAGAATAAGTGGCTTTTGTAGAGATTTTTTACTAGCTAGATTTTTAGGGGCTAGTATTTATTCTGATATATTTTTTATAATGATAAAGCTTCCGAGTGTTTTTAGAACCTTATTTACCGAAGGCACATTTAATCAAAGCTTTTTACCAAATCTAGCCAAAACTAATCGTAAAGGCGAATTTTGTGTAAAGATACTTATAATTTTTATAGCTATACTTAGTTTAATAGCCTTAATTGTTTTTATGTTTTCTAATATCTTTACTAATCTAATAGCCTATGGTTTTGATGATGAGATAAAAAAAATATCAGCACCTTTAATCGGGCTTAATATTTGGTATTTAGTGATTATTTTTTGTGCTTCGTTTTTTGCGTCTTTACTTAATTATAAAGGTAGATTTTTTATAACTAGCATAAGCGCTTCTATTTTTAATTTTGCCTGTGTAGCTGCTCTTTTAATATTTAAAGATTTAGAAAAATTACAATTGCTTAAAATGATTACTTATTTTATTTTAATAAGTGCTTTTATTCAAGTAATTATTTTAATGATTGCTTTAAAAGATAATAAAATCTTTCATTCTATGATAATTTATGTAAAGAATTTAAATCATAAAAATAAAAAAACTTCTCTTAAAGGCTTTTTTAAAAATTTTAGCTCATCTTTAATTGGCTCATCAAGTTCGCAATTAAACTCACTAGTTGAAATTGCTCTAGCTAGCTCATTAGCTCACGCAAGTATTTCATATCTTAATTATTCAACTAGACTTTATCAACTCCCACTAGCCTTAATTGCTATTGCTTTTACTCAAGTATTTTTCCCAAGCTTAATTGCTTATATTAAACAAGGAAAAATTCAAAATGCTATTTTAAGTATTCAAAAAATATTTGAATTAATGCTACTTTTATTAATACTTGCTGCATTAACAGGCTATATTTTAAG
Organism: Campylobacter sp. 2018MI13; assembly: GCF_018501135.1. Classification (NCBI taxonomy): domain Bacteria; kingdom Pseudomonadati; phylum Campylobacterota; class Epsilonproteobacteria; order Campylobacterales; family Campylobacteraceae; genus Campylobacter; species Campylobacter sp. 2018MI13. The sequence goes on from NZ_JAHCZC010000012.1 coordinate 956, forward strand.
CGAAGAGATAATTAAACTCTTATTTGAGCGTGGAGCATTTACAAATGAAAACACACTTGAATGTGCTAAAGTCTTAAGACTTTATATATTATGTATAGTTCCACTTGGAATTTCAAAATTATTTTTAGCTTGGATAAATGCAAATTATTTACACTCAATTGCTGCTAAGATTTCAATAATGTCTTGTTTTATAAGTATAATTGCAAGTTTATGTTTTATAAAAGATTTTGGTATTTTAGCCTTTTGTATAAGTGCTAATATTTCTGCTTGGTTTATACTACTTGCTTATCTTTTTGTGTTTTCTTATGCTAGATTTTTTAGTATTTTAAGACCTAGCGTTTGCTTAGGAATTATCTTTATTAGTGTAATATTTGCTTATGTTTTAATATATTTAAAAGGATTTTTAAATGCAATTTTTTAACTCACAAACTAGAAAAAAAGAAGAATTTACATATAAAAATGAATGTATAAATATATATGTTTGCGGTCCAACCGTTTATGATGACGCACATTTAGGTCATGCAAGGTCAAGCATAAGTTTTGATTTATTAAAAAGAGTAATTAAAGCAAATGGTTTTGAAGTGAAATTAGCAAAAAATTACACAGATATTGATGATAAATTAATCAAAAAAATGAATGAAAGTGGCAAAAGTCTAGCTGAAATTAGTGAAACTTATATTAAAAGTTATGAAGCTGATATGAAAGCTTTAAATGTTTTAGAGCCTGATATTAGCCCAAGAGCAACTGAATATATTAATCAAATGATTAGTTTTATTGAAAAATTGCTTGAATTAAAATATGCTTATAGATTAGATGATGGAATATATTTAAATACAAGTTTAGATAAACTTTATTTAAGTATTTCAAACAAACCTCAAGATGATACTATCTCAAGACTTGAAAATGAAGTAGATAAAAAGAATGCAAGTGATTTTGTATTATGGAAATTTGATGAGAATTATTATAAAGCAAGTTTTGGCACAGGTCGTCCTGGTTGGCATACTGAATGTGTTTGTATGATTTTAGATATTTTTCCTAAATTACACATTCATTGTGGTGGGGCTGATTTGTTGTTTCCACATCACGAAAACGAAGCTTGTCAATGTCGCTTAGCAACTAAAAACGAACTAGCTACTTTTTGGCTACATAATGGCTTTGTAAATATTAATAACGAAAAAATGAGTAAAAGTCTAAATAATAGCTTTTTTGTAAAAGACGCTTTAAAAGAATTTAGCGGAGAAACACTTAGATTTTATTTACTAAGCACTCATTATAGACAAGATTTTAATTACACAATTACTGATTTAAAAGCTTCTAAAAAACGCCTTGATAAAATATTTAGAGTGAAAAAAAAGCTTAATTTAAATGAACTAGATTTAAAAACAATAGCACCTAATAGTGAGCTAAAAGCAAAATTAGTTGAAGCTTTAAGCGATGATTTAAATACTTCAAAAGCACTTGCAATTGTAGATGAATGGGTAAATTATGCAAATACTATAAAAGCTAATGATGAGCTTAAAAATGAGTTTTTAGCTATTGTTGAATTATTAGGAGTTGGAGTAATTAATCCTAATGAATATTTACAAAATTGTGATGAGAAATTCCGTATTCAAATTCTAAAATTAATTGATGAAAGAAATGAAGCTAAAAAAAATAAAGATTACGCAAAAGCCGATAGTATTAGAAATGAATTAAGTAATTTAGGCGTAAGCATTCAAGATAGTGCTAATGGTGTTGATTGGGAGATTTTATGAATTTAAAAGAAATAGAAAATCAAAATGTATCCCAATTAAAATTATCTTATGTATTAAAAAGGTTTAAGCACTATTTTAAAGATTATAAAATAAGATTTTTTCTAGCAATAATAGGTATGATTTTAGCTTCAGCTGGAACTGCTGGTAGTGCTAAGATTATTGAACCGATTTTAAATAAAATCTTTGTAGAAAAAGATGTAACATTATTATATATCTTACCTTTAGGTGTGTTTGCTTTATATTTTATAAAGAATTTAGGTCTTTATATGCAAACAATTAATATGGGTTTTATAGGTATAGAAATTACAAAAAGACTAAGACAAAAAATCCTAAAAAAAATCATAGTAATGGATATGAAATTCTTTCAAAAACACCCTAGTGGAGAGCTAATATCACGCTCTTTAAATGATATTGGAAGTCTTCAAAATGTGCTTACTAATTTCATTCCTGATATTACAAGAGAAATAATTACAACCTTAGGCTTACTTTATGTAGTGATTTCTCAAAGCCCAAAATTAGCTTTTTTTGCATTTATTATCTTACCTGCTGCTATGCTTCCTATTAGATATTTCATAAAAAAACTAAAAAGCATAGGAATAGCAACACAACAAAATTATGCCGAGCTTACTTCAAGACTAAATGAGATTTTAGGCAATATTGAGCTAGTTAAATCATCAAATGCTGAAAAATTAGAACTAGAAAAATACAAAAATAGCAATGAAAATGTAGCAAAATTAATCTATCGTGGAACTAAAATAAATGCCTTTACAAGCCCTATTATGGAAACTTTTGGTGCTTTAGGCGTATCGGCAACTATAATAATAGGTGGAATGGAAGTTATAAATGGCTCTATGCAAATAGGCAATTTTTTCTCATTTTTAACGGCTTTATTTTTGATATATACTCCTGTTAAAAGAATTACAAGTCTTTATGCAAGTCTTCAAACAAACCTAGCAGCTAGCACAAGGACTTTTTATTTGCTTGACCTTGAGCCTGATATTAAAGGCGGAGATGAGAATTTAAATCAAGAAATTAAAAGCCTAAAATTACAAAATGCTAGTTTAAAATACGATAATAAATTAGCTTTAGATAATGTTAGTATAGAGTTTAAAAAAGGCGAAATCACCGCAATTATAGGAAGAAGTGGTAGTGGAAAAAGCTCTTTAGTAAATACTATTTTAAGATTTTATGAGCTAAATTCTGGAGAAATTAAAATAAATAATAACAATTATAAAAACTATTCACTAGATAGCTTAAGAGAAAAAATAGCAATAGTTACACAAAATATTTATTTATTTAGCGATACTATTGCAAATAATATTGCTTATGCAAATGAATTTGATGAAGAAAGAGTGATTAATGCCTTAAAACTTGCAAATGCTTATGATTTTATAAGTGCTATGCCTGATGGAATTTACACTAAACTAAGTGAAAAAGGTAATAATTTTAGCGGCGGTCAAAGACAACGCCTAGCACTTGCAAGAGCGTTTTATAAAAATCCTGAAATAATAATTTTTGATGAAGCAACAAGTGCTTTAGATAATGAAAGTCAGAATTTAATATCAAAAAGCTTAGTAAATATTAAGCAAGATAAGATAATTATTCTAATAGCACATAGATTAAATTCTATTGCAATTGCTGATAATATTTTGATTTTAGATAATTCTAAAATGGTGGGATTTGGAAACGATAAAAGCTTAGAAAATAATGAATTTTATAAAAAATTAAAAGAAAAATTTGAAGAATGTTAAAAGAGATAAAATGAATATAGAAAGTAAAGTATTAAAAAATGGCTTAAAAATTTATGCTGTAAATCTAAATGATAATTCAGGTGTAGCTAGTGTAAATATCTTTTATAAAGTAGGCTCAAGTTATGAAGAATTAGGCAAAAGCGGTATAGCACATTTGCTAGAACACTTATCTTTTAAAAGCACAAAAACTCATAAGGCTGGAGAATTTGATGAGATAATAAAAGCATTAGGTGGAGTAAATAATGCTTGCACTAGTTTTGATTACACTCAATATTATGTAAATGTCGCAAATATTCATATTAAAAGGGTTTTGGAATTATATTCTAGTATGATGAGTGAGTTATTGTTTAATAAAGATGAATTTTATAAAGAAAGAGATGTAGTCCTTGAAGAAGAGAGATTAAGAGTAGGAAATGATGCTTTTGGGTATTTATATAATGCTATTTATAATTACGCTTTTATAAAGACTAGTTATCATTGGACGCCGATTGGATTTGCTGATGATATAGCAAATCTTACACCTAAAATTGTAAAAGAATTTTATACTAAATTCTATGCACCAAATAATGCTTGTATAGTAATTAGCGGAGATTTAGCTAATATTGATATTTTTGGTATGTGCGAAGAGATTTTTAGTAAAAAATCAGCAAAAAAAATCACACAAAATAAAGTATATGAACCAGATAGAACAGGTCTAAAAGAAATAGAACTTAGTTTTCCTAATCTAAATTCTAATATTTTTGCTTGTGCTTATAAAATACCTGCATTTAATCACGAAGATTTTGAGTATTTAAAGGCTATTTCAATATTTTTAAATCTTGATAAAAACTCAATTATAAAAAATAAAATGATAAATGAGTATAATCTATGTGCTGATTTGGACTTTTACGCACAAAGCTCTAAGAATGAAAATTTATTTATAATTTTTGGAGTTTGTAATGATTTAGTAAATACAAAATCAGCAATAAAGCAACTAAAAAAATTAATTAATCAAACAAAATTTAATAAATTTGATACAAGAACAATTTATAATCAATTAGAATTAAGCATAAATCAAGTAAAATCCAACCCAAGTGCTTTAGCGAGTGGAATTGGTAAATTTGAATGTTTTGGAGATGTAAATGTATTTTTAAATTCTCTAACTTCAAAAGAATTAGATTATAAAATTTTAAACCAAGTTTTTAAAAAATATCTAAAAGATGACAATTTAACTCAAATAATTTTAAAGGAGAAAGTATGAAAAAAGAAATAATAGGTGCAATGACAGCTTTAATAACACCATTTAAAAATGATAAAATTGATGAACTTAGTTATGAAAAGCTAGTTAAAAGACAAATAGCAAATGGAATTGATGCCGTAGTTCCTGTTGGAACCACAGGAGAAAGCCCAACTTTAACTCACGAAGAGCATAAAAGATGTATAGAAATCGCAGTAAGTGTTTGTAAAGGAACAAATACTAAGGTTTTAGCAGGTGCAGGTTCAAACGCAACTCACGAAGCAATATCTTTAGCAAAATTTGCTCAAGAGTGTGGAGCTGATGGGATTTTAAGCATTACTCCATATTATAATAAACCTATGCAAAGTGGATTATATAAACACTATGAAGCTATTGCTAAATCAATTGATATTCCTATTATGCTTTATAATGTTCCAGGAAGAACAGGTTGTGAAATAGCTAGTCAAACTATAATTGAACTTTTTAGAAATTGTCCTAATATTTACGGAGTAAAAGAAGCAAGTGGAAATATAGATAAATGCGTAGATTTATTAGCAAACGAGCCAAAACTAAGACTTGTAAGTGGAGAAGATAGTATAAATTATCCTATTTTAAGCAATGGTGGTAGTGGTGTGATTAGCGTTACTTCAAATCTTTTACCAAATGAAATTGCTAATTTAACTCACGAAGCTTTAAAAGAAAACTATAAAAATGCAAAATCTATTAACGATAAACTTTATAATATAAATAAGATTTTATTTTGTGAGAGCAACCCAATTCCAATAAAAGCAGCAATGTTTATAGCAGGATTACTTCCTAGTCTTGAATATCGTTTGCCACTTTGCGCTCCTAGTAAAGAAAATCTAAAAAGAATAGAAGAAGTTATGAAAAATTATGATATAAAAGGATTTTAATGCAAGAGATTAATTTTAAAGATAAAGTATTAGTAATAAGCGGTGGAACTCGTGGTATAGGTAAGGCTATTGTGTATGAATTTGCAAAAGCAGGTTGTAATGTTGCATTTACTTATAATTCAAACGAACAAATCGCACAAGAAATCGTTGCTGATATTGAAAAAACTTACAAAGTTAAAGCTAAATGCTATCCATTTGATATACTTGAGCCTGAAACTTATAAAGATTTATTTTTAAAAATTGATGAAGATTTTGATAGAGTTGATTTCTTTATCTCAAATGCAATTATTACAGGTCGTGCAGTTGTAGGTGGATATACTAAGTTTATGAAACTTAAACCTCGCGGAATTAATAATATCTTTACAGCTACCGTTAATGCTTTTGTTTGTGGTGCTCAAGAAGCAGCTAAGAGAATGGAAAAAGTTGGCGGCGGAAGTATTATTTCAATTTCTAGCACAGGGAATTTAGTTCATATTGAAAACTATGCAGGTCATGGAACTGCTAAAGCAGCTGTTGAAGCAATGGCTAGATATGCAGCAACTGAATTAGGCGAGAAAAATATCCGTGTAAATGTTGTAAGTGGTGGTCCAATTGATACTGATGCTCTAAAAGCATTTACTAATTATGAAGAAGTAAAACAAGCTACAATGAATTTAAGCCCATTAAATCGTATGGGGCAACCTGAAGATTTAGCAGGTGCTTGTTTATTCTTATGCACCGATAAAGCTAGTTGGGTTACAGGACATACATTTATTGTAGATGGTGGAACAACATTCAAGTGATGAATTTACCTAATCTTTTGGCTAGTGCTAGGATAGTCCTAGCACCAATTTTATTTATATTATTAACGCATTCAAATGTGTTGGTTAATACTCACAACATACATATTTCTTGGATAAATTATTTAGCAGCTCTTATTTTTACTATTGCTTCTATAACTGATTTTTTTGATGGATATATTGCAAGGTCTTGGAATCAAAAAACAATTTTAGGAGAGATTTTAGACCCTTTGGCTGATAAAATGCTTACTTTAGCAGCATTTTTAGGGCTTATGATGATGGGAAGGGTTAATGAAATTCTAGTTTATTTTATATTAGTTCGTGAGTTTTTTATAACTGGTTTAAGAGTTATGATAGTAGCTGATGGGCTTAAAATCGCTGCAAATATGAGTGGTAAAATCAAAACAACATTTCAAATGTTAGCAATTGGATTTTTACTAATGGATTGGTGGGGAAAAGATATTTTATTTTATCTATGCTTTTTCTTTACTATTTATTCTGGGGCTATTTATGTAATAGAATACGCTAAGGCAAAAAAATGAAGAATATAATTCTCACTTTTATTGTTTTAGCTTTTTGCTTTTGGCATTATGGGGCTAGTTTTTTAGGCACTATTTTAATACTTTCTTTTTTGATATTTTTTCATGAATTAGGGCATTTTTTAGCTGCAAAATACTTTAAAGTTAGAGTTTTAACATTTAGCATAGGGTTTGGAAAGCCAATTTATGTGAAGCATTATAAAGGCACTGATTATCAAATATCAAGCGTATTTTTAGGTGGATATGTCAAGATGAAAGGTCAAGATGATAGCGACCCTACTCTTAAAAATTATGATTATGATAGCTATTCGGTATTACACCCATTTAAAAAGATTTTAATTCTTTTTGCAGGTCCATTTTTTAACCTACTTTTAGCATTTTTAATCTATATAAGTTTAGGTTTTATAGGAGTTGAAAGGCTTAGTCCGACTATTGGTGCGCTTAGCGAATATGCTGATACAAAACTAAAAGTAAATGATAAAATACTAAAAATCAATGGCACTAAAATTAATAATTTTTACGATATAAAACCACTCGTAAATGATAGTAGTATTAATGTAAAAGTATTAAGAAATAATGAAATTTTAGAACTTGATATTAAAACTTACGAAGGCAAAACTCAAAATATTTTCGGAGAAATCATCACAAAACCACTATTAGGAATTGTGCCTAAAAATGAGACTTTTATAGAATATCATAGAGATTTTAGTGTGTTTGCTTGGGCTTTTAAAGAGAGTTTAGATGGGGCTTTTTTAATCCTTGAAGGTCTTAAAAAATTAATATTAGCTGAAGTTAGCCCTAAAAATATAGGTGGAATTATAAGCATAGCCGACACAACCACAATGGCTACTACACTTGGAATTTCAAAACTGCTAATAATCACGGCTTTACTATCAATTAATCTTGGGATTTTAAACCTTTTACCTATTCCTGTGCTTGATGGCGGGCATATAGTTTTTAATTTATATGAGTTAGTTTTTAAAAGGGAAGTAAACCAAAAAGTATTTATTACACTTAGTTATATCGGAATGTTTTTATTATTTTCTTTAATGATATTTGCTACATTTAATGATATAACAAGAATTATTGAAAACCAATAAAGTATTATATTTTATTGGTTTTTTAATTCTAATAATTAAAGCTCACTAGATAAAACTAGGCAAAACTTACATAATTTTATTATTCTTCAACACTCACTACGCATTTATTTTTACCCGTATTCTTGCCAAGATACAAATTCTTATCAGCGATTTCAAATAGTTGCTTATAATCTTTTTGATTAAAATTAGCTATATATCCACCTATTGTAATACTTATTGTTTCTTGCAAATCACTTATCTTTAATTTAAACACTTCTTCTCTAATGTCATTTAAAAATATTTCAGCATCTTTTTTATTATCAATATCTGCAATGATTAAAAATTCTTCCCCACCCCATCTACAAATATTAATATTAAAATCAGAATATTTTTTATACTTATTTATCAAAACTATAGCCAACATTTTTAGCACAATATCTCCGGTTTGGTGACCATAAGTATCATTTATATGTTTAAAATTATCAATATCACATACCGCAATTAAAATTCTTTGTTTGTTATATTTTGATAACACAACATCTTCCATATATTTTCTATTATATAAACCTGTTAAAAAATCTTTATATACAATTTGAGCTAAATCGTTAATTTTTTTACTAGGAATAACAGTTACCAATACACCATAAACCACTAAAAATACCAATAAAACAGCTAAATTGATTGGATAAAGAACAATATTTGCATTTTTATATTCGTTAATTTCAAAAAATTTATCACTATGTAGCACAATAGAATCTGCTTGAAAATAACTAAGATAAATTAAAAAAATAATTAAAATTGTTGATACAAAACAGGTGCTTTTCTTAAAAAATAAAAATTGCACAAGTATCAAACAACATAATAACAAGTCAAATCCACTAGCACTACCTAAGTAATAAATTGCGATTAGCTGATGGATTAAAACTTCAAAATATACAACAGCATAATAAATTTTTATTTTATCGCTACTAAAATTTGTAATTATTAATACATAAATTAAGGTTGAAACTATATTTACATAAAATAGCTCATATATTTTCATATAATAAAATATAAACAAAAAGGACACATGTAAAATTGTCGCCAAAAGTATGATTAAATAAATATAATCATAAAAATTAATCAGTCTAGATATTAACTGCTTGATTTGAGTTGTCATAATTTTCCTTGTTTAATGAACCTAATATTTGAATAAATTTCTTGTTTTCAACTATACTTAAATTTGCCTTGATTTCATAAATTTCTCGTATTAAATCAAGTGTAATAACATCGTTAATCTTTCCATTTTTATAAACCTTGTTGTTATGTAAAAAAATTGCTTCATCACAATATAAACTCGCTAAATTTAAATCATGTAAAACAACTATGCTTATTAAATCATTTTCAATTGTAATCTTTTTTAAAGCTTCTAATAAAATACATTGGTGTTTAATATCTAATGCACTTACAGGCTCATCAAGTAATAAAATACTTGGGTTTTTAAGCAAAACTTGAGCAAAAGCTATCATTTGTCTTTGACCACCAGATAAATCTTTAATATTAATATTAGCAAGATGTGAAATCTTAAATTCCTTTAAAACATTAACTGCTTTATTTAAAATTTCATCACTTACTTTTAAACCTAATTCATTATAAGCACCTAGTAAAACTACTTCTAAAGCACTAAGGTTTGTATGAGTATGAAAACTTTGCAACATATAACCTATATTGCTTTGCCATTTTTTAAGATTATCTGAATTAATATTACGATAAGTCATATTATGTTTTTTATCAAGTTGAAAAATAGCATCTAATAATGTGCTTTTACCTACACCATTAGCACCTAAAATAGCATAAATTTTACCTGATTTAAATTCTAGGTTTATATTATTTAAAATAGTCTTATTTCCTTTTTTTATATTTAGATTATTAATTTTAAGCATTTTTATTCCTTAATATAATAAAAAAGAAAAAAGGAACACCAATAAAAGAAGTTACTATTCCTATAGGAAATAAACTACCAGGAATTATCAATTTTGAAACACTAGAAGCTAAGCTTAAAAACAAAGCTCCTATTATCATTGAAGCTGGTAAGAAAAATCTTTGGTCTTCTCCTATAATAAGCCTTGCAATATGTGGTGCAACAAGACCTATAAAACCTATAACACCCACAAAAGAAATAGCGACAGAACTAACAAAAGAAACACATAATAAAACTTTAATTCTTAAATATACTAAATTAACCCCTAAAACTTTAGCATTTTTCTCCCCAAGTCTAAATACACTTAAAGCCCAATTGTCTTTTAATAAAATTAAATAGCAAAATAAAGTAACCAAAAATACTATTAAAATATTCATATAATTAGCTTTTTGCAAACTTCCAAATAACCAAAATAATATTTGTTGAGATACTTCAGGACTTGATAAAAATTGCACTAAAGATAAAAAAGACTGAAATAAAAACAATAAAGCAATACCAACTAAAACTAAACTTTGAGTGTTATATTTGTTATTTTTAGCAAACATAAATAATATTGCAGAGCTTAACAAACTAGCACAAAATGCTCCTAATGGAATGCTAATAAAAGAACTTATAAAACTTATATTAAATGCAATCACTAATGAAGCTCCAAATCCAGCTGCAGCACTAAGACCTAAAGTATATGGACTAGCTAAAGAATTATTTAAAATAGTTTGCATTAAAGCTCCGCCAAGTCCTAATGAAGCTCCAACAACAAGTGCCATTAATGCCATAGGCAATCTTAAATTATAAACAATATTAACGAAATTCTTTTGTATATCTATATCAAGTGCTTTAGATAATAAAGCTTTACATACAATAATTAAATCAAGTTGAGCTGGTCCTGTAGAAATATCTAGTATAAAAAATACTAATGCTAATAAAAAAGAGATTAGTAAAAATCCCAATCTCTTATAAACAATTGCTTTATATGAAAGAATTTCTCTATTAAAATTTCTCATCATCAAGCTTTAACATAAAAGTTCCATCAGGAATAATTGGCAAATATTTCTTATGATAATTAATATAATCATCACTTGGATTAATATCGCTAAACAACTCAGGGTAAGCAGCTTTTGCTACAAATTCTAACATAAAAATATCCCCTAAAGTCCTTAGCATACTATGATAACCACCATAAATTCTATGATTTTTTACTGCGTTTAAATCTTGCCAAGTAGTTCTATTAGAAAATCCTCTTAATCTATTATTTGCTTCATCAAAACTTATATTATTACCCATTACCATTGAAGTTTTATTTTTCTTAAGCTCGCTTTCACGACCTGCTATAATAATTACTTCAGGGTCTTGAACTATGATTTCTTCAGGATTAATAGCTCCCCAAGTCTTAATAAATCCATCAGCAATACTCTTAGCATTTGCTTTATCAATCAAACTTCCCCACATATAATGTGAATATGTAACTCCATTATCACTAGGGCCATTAATTCCGTATTCTATATAAACTTTTACTTTATTTTTAATATCTTTAGTTCTTGTCTGAATTAATTCTAAACGACTTTTATAATCATTCATAATTTCTTCAGCTCTTTTTTCTTGGTTGGTTAAAATTCCAAAAATTTTCGTGCTTATCTCGTGGTTTTGTAATTTTCCTTCGTGATAATCTACTACTATTATTGGGATATTTGCTAGTTTAATTGGATTTAAAGTATCTTTTAATGTATCATATTGCCATTTAGCTAAAACTAATACATCAGGTTCTAATTCTAATATTTTTTCAATTGACAATGTGCCTGATTCTGCTTCACCAAAATCAGCAATTTTGTCTAAATTAGGCATTACATCTAAATACATTTGCCAAGAAATTGGACTCCACTCACTCCAAACTGCTTTTGAAAAACCAACAACTTTATCAAATGATTTTTCTCCACCAACTGCTAAAAAATCTGTATAGTAAAAACCTAAAGCTATTCTATTTACTGGAGTATTTAAAGTAATTTCGTTTCCTGTTACATCTTTGAAAGTAATTTCCTTAGCAAACAAGCTAAATGATAATAAAAATAGTAGAATAAATCTCAACACTTCTCCTTAAATTTTAAAGAAATAAAAAAAAAGGAATTTGCCAAAAGCAAATTCCTAATCATCAAAATGCTGGGATTATAGCACCTTTAAATTGCTCTTCAAGTATTTTCTTAATTTTTTCTGTTTTTATAACTTTTATTAAAGCTTTTACCCCTTCATTATTTTCATTGCCTTTTTTAACAGCAATAACATTTACATAAGGGCTATTTAAATCTTCTAATATTATAGAATCCTTTGTAGGATTTAACTTCGCTGCTAATGCGTAATTTGTATTAATTACAGCCAAATCACACTCATCTAAAACTCTTGGAACCTGTGCAGCTTCTAACTCTTTTATATCAAGATTTAAAGGATTTTCCGTAATATCAATAACGCTTCTAAATTTTACTTCCTTATTTGTCTTAATAAGTCCAGCTGCTTCAAGTATGTCTAAAGCCCTACTTTCATTTGTTGGGTCATTTGGGATATATACTAAAGCATTATTTTTTAATTCTTTAATATCTTTTACCTTTTTTGAATATGCTGCCATTGGAGGTAAAAACACATTAGCAACCGCTACTAAATCAGTGCCTTTACTCTCGTTAAAGTCTTCTAAAAAAGGCTTATGTTGATACATATTAGCGTCCAATTCCCCATCATTTAATGCAAGATTTGGTAGAATATAATCATTAAATTCTACAACTTTTAACTCATATCCAAGCTCTTTTAAATCATCTTTTACATTTTCTAAAATAGTAGCATTTGGATATGGAGTAATCCCTACTCTTAAAATCTCCGCACTAGCGTATAAACAAAATGCTAAACTTAAAGCTAATTTTTTCATATTTTCTCCTTAAAAACTTGGGATTATTTCGCCCTTATATTTTTCTTCTATAAATTTTTTAATTCTTGCATCATTTATAGAATCAACTAAAACCTTTGTCTTATCACTATTAATATTATCAGTCTTAACTACTAAAACATTAGTATATGGACTATCTTTACCCTCAATAATTACCGCATCTTTTGTAGGATTTAACTTCGCTGCTAATGCGTAATTTGAATTAATCACAGCTAAATCACACTCATCTAAAACTCTTGGTAATTGTGCAGCTTCTAACTCTTTTATATCAAGATTTTTAGGGTTTTTTACGATATCTAGTGGAGTTTTTAACTCTACATTTTTATCAAGTTCAATAAGCCCTGCAGCTTCAAGTATATCTAAAGCTCTACTTTCATTTGTTGGGTCATTTGGAATATAAATTAAAGCCTTATCTCCTAAATCTTTAATATCTTTAATCTTTTTAGAATATGCTCCCATTGGCTCAAGATGAACTGGTGCAACTGGAGTTAATTTTGTTCCTTTTTGCTTATTAAACTCATCTAAATATGGTTTATGTTGGAAAAAGTTTGCATCTATTTCGCCATCATCAACCGCTAGATTTGGCAATACATAGTCATTAAACTCAACGATTTTTAACTCATGACCTTTTTCTTTAACAATTTTTGCAACTTCTTCTAAAATTTCAGCATGTGGAACAGGCGTTGCACCTACACTAATAACATCAGCAAATAAATTTGCACTTAAAGCCAAACAAGCAGCTAAACTAAACAATCTTTTCATAATATCTCCTTAAATAAAATTTCCTGAATAAATAAATAAAATAACTAAAGCTAAAATTGAAATATAAAGATATTTATCCTTACCTTTTCTTAAAGCTTTTTCAACTAAATCCCCCCAAATCTGAACGATTTGAACCAATACAATCAAAACAATAACCGTTTCTACCATAATATCTGTTTTAAATCTTTGATAACCATAGCGATTAGCAACATCGCCAAGTCCCCCACCTCCTACAATTCCTGCCATTGCACTATATCCAATGACTACTATTAAAGTAAGCGTTGCTGCATTAATTAACGCAGGTAATGCTTCATACAATACGACCTTAAAAATAATTTGTATTCTACTAGCACCATAACTCTTAGCCGCTTCAATTATTCCGTAATCTACTTCATTTAAAGCACTTTGCACTAATTTTGCAATAAATGGAGCGATTCCAATTGTAAGTGGCACAATAGCCGCTGTTGTTCCTATACTTTTTCCTATTAAAAACTTTGTAAAAGGAATTAAAGCAATAATTAATACTAAAAATGGAAAAGAACGGAATATATTTACTACAAAATCAAGCACTCTATAAAAGCCTAAATTCTCATACAAACCACCCTTTTTACTAACAAAAAGAAATATTCCTAAAACAAGTCCTAGTGCAAAACCAATAATAGTAGCACTAATACTCATATATAAAGTCTCTTTTAATGCAGGATATAAAATCTTGTCAAAATGACTTAAAAAATTATCAAAATAATTCATACTTCCTCCCATAAAACGCCACTTTTATTAATATATTCACACACTCTTTGTTTATCACTTGGATTAATATTTATAATAAGTGAGCCAAGTGCAATATCATTTAGCTTTTCAATTTTTCCCCAAACTATTGAAAAATCAATATTAAGCTCTCTTGCCATTTTAGAAATTACTCCATCAAGTGCTACTTCTTTAGGGAAAATTAATCTTATATTAAGCCCACTTTCTGGCACACAATCACTCTCATCTAAGAATTCTCTCATCTTCTTACTTGGTTTTAAAAATATTTCGCTAATTTCTCCATTGCCAATGATTTCTCCACCACTTAACAAGCAAGCCTTATCAGCTACTCTTTTAACAGCGTCCATTTCATGAGTTACTAATACAACGCTAATGCCTAAATCTTTATTAATTTGTTTTAATAAATCTAAGATTTGATTAGTAGTAGCAGGATCAAGCGCACTAGTTGCTTCATCACTTAATAAAATCTTAGGATTTAGTGCAAGTGCTCTTGCTATTGCAATTCTTTGCTTTTGACCACCACTAAGATTAGCAGGATATGAATTAGCCTTATCGCTTAATCCAACCAAATCAAGCAATTCTTTAACCCTTTTATCTACATTATCTTTTTTATGTAAAAGTAAAGGCATTGCAATATTTTCATAAGCACTCTTTCTACCCATTAAAGCAAAATGTTGAAAAATCATTCCAACTTCAGTTCTTAATCTTCTTAACTCTTCTTCTTTAAGGTCTTTAATTTCTTGATTAAATACTTTTAATGAACCTGCTTGATAGCTTTCAAGTGCATTTATACATCTTAAAAGTGTGCTTTTACCAGCTCCACTTTGTCCGACAATAGCATAAATCTCGCCCTTTTTAATATCAAGACTTACATCGTTTATTACGCAAGTATTTCCGTAATACTTTTTAAGATTTTTAATTTCAATCATAACTTTCCTTAAAATTTAATTTAAAGAAAAATAAAAATTTTTGAGAGTTTTGTAAGTTGCAAAAATATTTTATCTTTCTTTTTTAGCTTGCTTGCTTTAATATAATTAATTTGCGTCTAGCTAAAAAAGAAAGTCTTTAAAAGCCAGACGCTAGCGCATCTGCATCATCATTTAAAATCCTTTGTTTAAAAATATTTGTTGATTAAAGCAAAAAATATTTTTGATGTCAAGATATTTTTAAAATAATTTTATATTATTTGTTACATTTCGTAACATTTAAAGCTTAAAAGCTATAAAAGAGCAAAAATTTGCCCACCTAAAAAAGCAATCAATTTGCTTAAAATTAGCATTGCTTAAAATTTTTATATTTTCATCATAAGTAAAAGGTATTAAAACATTTTCTAAAGCAGCTCTTTTTTGAGCTATTTCATATCTTGAATATCCTTGCAATTCCTTATAATTTTCGTAAATATCAATTATATTTTTTTGTAAAATTTTATTTTCATAAAGCACTTTTTCGCATAAAATAAAAATCCCATTTTTATTTAATAACTTATATATTTTTTGTAATAAATCTTCTCTTAAAAGTGGTCTAATAAAATGCAAGGTATAAGAACAAATTATCGCATCAAAACTATCATTAAGACTTAAAATATCTTCTATATTTTTATTAATCAAATTAATTTTAACACCTAAATCACTAGCCTTAATCCTAGCCCTATTTAGCATTTGCTCTGAATTATCAAGCCCAAAAAGCTCTAAATCATCTCTTTTTGAAAGTGCTAAAAGTGTATTTGCAGTTGAGCAACCTAAATCTAAAACCTTTGCATTTTTTGGCAAAATCTGACTTAGAATTTTAAAAATTAATTCTTGATTTTGCAAATAATACGGCACACTACGAGTAACCATATCATCAAACACACGCACCACTTTTTCATCAAATTCAAATTGTTTTATTAATTCTTCGTTAAAAACTTCATCTTTCATCTTTAGCCTTTAAACTTAGAGCTTTTATGTCTAAGTTGATTTGTTCTTTTAAACTATCAAAATTATCAAATTTTTTATTCTCTCTAAAAAACTCTAAAAACTCTATTTTAATTTTGTGGAATTTAAAATAAGAATTTGAACTATTTAAAATATGCACTTCTAAAGCCGTATTTAAATCAGTTGAGCGTTTGCCTAAAAAAGTAGCTGCAAAATAACACTCATTATCTAAATAAACCTTAGTAAAATAAACACCTTCTTTTGGTAAAAAATAATTATCATAATCTACATTAATAGTAGGGACAAAAAATTTAGCTCCTAAACCTTGACCTTTGATTTGTCTTCCTTGAATGAAATAATTTCTACCTAAAAATTTATTCACACTTTCTAAATCAGCATTCAATAAACATTCTTTAATCAAACTTGAATGAACGCTTATATTATCTATTTTAAATTCATCTACGATAATACATCGTAGCCCAGAAAATTCTTGCAATTCTTTTGCGTGAGCTTGTCTATTTTTACCAAAATGAAAATCATATCCTGCTACAAAATATTTAAGTTGTGTAAAA
This sequence comes from Campylobacter sp. 2018MI13, assembly GCF_018501135.1. Lineage (NCBI taxonomy): Bacteria > Pseudomonadati > Campylobacterota > Epsilonproteobacteria > Campylobacterales > Campylobacteraceae > Campylobacter > Campylobacter sp. 2018MI13. The sequence goes on from NZ_JAHCZC010000012.1 coordinate 17,886, forward strand.
TTATACATAATATTTTGTGTAAAATTATACGCATTTTCATCTTTTATCTCATCAAGATTTACAAAAAATATTTTGCAATTTAACAATTCTTGCTTATAAATTATCGGAACTAATTCTCTTGTTTTTTTATATATTATTAATAAAGCCCCATTATCATCAAGCCTTTTTATAAGCTCAAAATGCCCTAAATGTAAAGCATCAAAACACCCTATTGCTAAACTTGTAATATTTTCTAAATCACATTTTTTTGCTTTTATTATTTCATTTTGAAAAAGCGTAAAAATATTCATAATTTCCATCTTTTCCGCTAAGTTTTGATTTTGATTTTTTAAGTAAAATCAAACCTAATCTTATTACTTCTTTTTCAAATTCTTCGCAAGATTTAAGCACGGCTTTTTCATCTTTTACCACACCATTTTTAGAACGCTTTACATTAATTCCTACTTCAAATTGTGGTTTAAATAAAATGATTAAATACTTGCTACTTAGTCTTATTAAATCATTTATTATCAATCTAGCTGATATAAAACTTAAATCGCACACAACTATTTCAAATGGAGCTGATTTAAAATCTCTAATATCTGTATTTTCAAATACTTTTACCTTTGGATTTGCTCTTAAACTATTATGCAATTGTTTATCTCCAACATCTACACAAGTAACACTTAAAGCATTATTTTCAAGTAATATTTGGGTAAATCCACCCGTGCTAGAACCAACATCTAAGCAATTAATTCCGCTAATTTTTAATTCAAATTCTTCTAAAAATCCTTTTAATTTATAAGCAGCCCTACTAACATAAACTTCATCTAATAGTTTGCATTCATAATCTTGAAGTATCTTATCACTTGCCTTTTTTACTTCATTATTGATTAATACTTTTTCATTTTCTAATAATTCTTGAGCTTTATTTCGGCTTATATTTAATTTATTTGCTACAAACAAATCAGCTCTCATAAAAGTGCCTTAAACTCATCTTCATTAAGTATCTTAATGCCTAATTCTTTAGCTTTAGTAAGCTTACTTCCTGCATCATCTCCACACAATAAATAGGAAGTTTTTTTACTAACACTTGAGCTAGTTTTTCCGCCGTTTTCTTTGATTATATTTTCATAATATTCTCTTGGATTACTAAGTGTGCCAGTTATTACAAAAGTCGTATTTGCGAATTTATCACTAGATTTTATATTTGTATTTTTTAGCCTTAAAATCTCATAAAATCTAATAATTAGCTCTTTATTAATTACGCAAAAATTAGCAATAGATTTAGCCATTTGCTCTCCAAATCCATCTAATTTTAAATAATCAATCTCATCTTTTAAATACCAATCAAATCCAAATTCACTAGCAACCTTACTAGCAGCTACTTCTCCAATATGCTCACATCCTAAAGCATTTATAAAACTTGCTAATTCACAATCTTTTGATTTTTCAATAGAAGTTAAAATATTAGTTATCTTTTTATCAGCAAAACCCTCAAGACCTTGAAAATCTTCGTATTTTAGCTCATAAATACACTCAAATGTGCTGATTTTTTCAAGTTTAAATAACAATTCAATAATTTTATCCCCTAAACCATCTATATTTAGGCATTTTTTACTCGCAAAATATATTAATTGATTTAGCATTTTTGCCTTGCAATTAAGATTTATACATTTAATTAAAGCTCCATCATCTAATAAAGTTTCATTACAAGATGGACAAATTATTGGCTTTGGAATTTTAATTTGTGTGCCATCTCTTCTTTCTTTATAAACACGAGTTAATTTTGGTATAACATCTCCACTTCTAATTACACTAACGCTATCATTAATCATCAAATCAAGCCTAGTTATCTCATCGTAATTATGTAAAGTTACTGATTTAACTATAGCTCCATCAATATTAGTAGGCTCAAGTGTTCCAACAGGGGTTATTACTCCCGTTCTTCCTACTTGATAACTAACATCAATTAATTTTGTAATTTGCTCTAAAGGTTCAAATTTATAAGCAGCCATAAATTTTGGAAATTTACTTGTAAATTCAGTGCATTTGCTTAAATCATTTATCCTTAAAACAAAACCATCTAACATCATTTTTTTATTTAATCTATCATTTTGCAAATTCTCATATTCAATTTGCAATTTATTAGCCCTAACAACCTTGCAAAAATCATCTTTTAAAAAACCTAAACTTCTAATAAATTCCATTGCTTCGCTATGCTTTGTAAAACTAAGTGAGTTTTGCCCTATTCCGTGCGGATAAAATTGTAAATTTCTCTTTGCAACTTCGCTTGGTTCTTTAAGTCTTAATGAACCACTTGCAGCATTTCTTGGATTTGAAAATAAGCTTTCATTATTTGCTAGTTTTATTTCATTTAACTTCAAAAAATCATCTTTTAAAATAACAATTTCGCCCCTAATTTCAATCAATTCTTTATAAGCAATACTCTTAGGAATTGAAGTAATTTGCATAGCATTTAGAGTAATATCATCGCCTACACTACCATCTCCACGAGTAATTGCGTGAACTAATTTACCATTTTCATAAATTAAGTTTAAACTAGCTCCATCAAATTTTGGCTCAATGAAAAATTCTTCATCTTCTGCTTTTGCTCTTTTTATCCAAGCGTGTAATTCATCTTCATTAAAAACATCTTCCATAGAATACATTCTGCTAAGATGAGCTAATTTATTAAAGCCATCATTTACATCTTTTAGATTAATTGGCAATACTTTTTGCGTTGGAGAATCAGGGCTTATATCATTTGGATTTAAACTCTCATAATCTTTTATTTTTTTCATAAGTGCGTCGTATTCAGCATCACTTGCAAGTGGATTTTCTCCTAAATAATAAGCCTTTGCCCATTTATTTGCTAATTTAATATTTTCTAAATACTCTTTCATATACTTTCCATTTTTTTAAGATAATTAATCATTGCATTTTGCCCTATTACATCATGAACTCTAATATAATCAGCATTTGAATTAGCGTGAGTGATTAAACTTAAAGCTTCTTTATGCTCACCTAAAAATCTTTTATTTGAAGCTGCTAATAAAATAGGTTTATTTAAGGTCTTAAAATGATTTAGATATTTTACTAAAACTAAATTCTCATACTCACTTTTGCCAAAACCTATTCCAACATCAATTATTACTTTACTTTCTATTTCGCTTAATTTATTTAAAAAGAACTCATAAACGCTATCTAAAATAAAGAATTTAGAATCGGAATTTGAGTTGCTTAAGCCAGTATTATTTATATAATTATCAAAATAATTATTTTGTGAGTGCATTAAAATATAAGTAGCGTCATATTTTAAAGCTAGTTTTGATAGCTTAGTATTAGCACTAATATCATTTATATATTTAAAGCCAATATCAAGAGCATTTGTTAAGCAAATCTCATCAAAACTATCCAAGCTAAAATCTATCTTATCGCATAATTTATGTTCTTTTATTAAATTAAAAATAGGCTTTAATCTATCAAGCTCTAATTTCGCTCCTAAATAAGTAGAATTAGGTCTTGAACTCATAGCACCTATATCAATAATACTTGCACCATTTTCAATAAACTCATAAGCCTTAGCTAAAAATTCCTTCTCGCTAATCCTAGAACTTTCATAAAAACTATCATCATTAATATTCATAATACCCATAATTTTTGGATATTTTTTGCTTATTTTTAATTCGTTTAAAAATTTACTAAGTCTTATGCAAGAAAACTGCTGCAATTTAAGCTTATTAGCTAAATCTTTTGCATTAATGCTATCAACTAGCAAAATGCTATCGTATTTATACTCTCCGCCTAAAATTGTATTTTTGTGATTTAAAACAATTGCACCTACGCTAATTGCGTCTTGTTTTAAAATATTTGCAGCGGTTGTGCTTATATTTTTTATATAAATTATTTGATGATTACTTCTTTTTAAAAATCTATCTAGTGCAAACTCACTTGAATTAATATCTTTAGCCGAGTTTTCATCTAGTAAATAAAAACTAGCTTCTCTCACGCATTATTCCTAATAATAACCTTGAAATTATAATTTTAGAATTTGAATTAAGCTTTGATAATTCATAGCATTTATAAAATTCTTCTAATAAATCACTACTAATATTTATGCCTTGTTTGTAGCATTCTTTAGCTAATGCACTTATAAATTCACTCAAACTCGCTTTATCAACATCGTAATTTACAATATCTAAATACGACATATTTTTAAGATTTAATTTAATCTCATAATTATTTTTATAATTTTCTAATTTTCTTGAAATTAATCTTGATTTAATAGTTGCTAATAAAAGATTTTTTGAACTAACTAAAATCTTAAAATACACATTAGCAGGTGGCTCTTCTAGTAGTTTTAACATATAATTTTGAGCTTGTATGCTATATTCTTTATATGATAATACGAAATATTTATCATATTCTTCAATCAAATAAGCATTTTGCATAATCGCTTTTGCATCATCTAATAAAAACTCATCACCACTAAAAACCTTGCAGATTTTGGTTTTTTGCCTTAAATCATTTATAAAATCATCAGGGCTTTGAGTGATTATTATCTCACTTCTCAAATCTTAACCTTTGCAAAAATAATAGCGTCTAAACAAGCGTTAATTAATTGAGCAATAGTTATTAGTTTAATATCTAAATGTTCATCACTTGACTTAAGACAAAAAGAATTATCATATTCTTCATCTAATATAAACATTAAGCTATCTTTTTTATTTTTAGCAAGTTTTGCCATTTTTGAACTATCCTTACCAAAATAAATATAAATATAACCATTAGGATATGCTAGACTTAAAACATCATCAAGTAAATCTTCATTCTTATCATAATTATCAAGTTTAAAACCTTTTAAGCTAAAAAATGGTAGCAATGGTCTAGCACTTTTTGCATTTACAAGACTTAAAAAATATTCTTCAAACCAAGCTCTTTCATCATCGCAAATTACTATAAAATTTTTCCCATCTAGTAAATAGCTAAGCCTAGAAGATAGCAAAGGGCTTATCTTAAACCTTTCGCTATCTAGCCAACTATAAAGCATACCTTTTTTTTGGATAAAGTCTTTTACAAAACTTAAAAAATCCTGCATTAATCTTCCAGCTTATAAACTTTATGTAGTGTTCTAACTGCTAATTCAGCATATTTTGAGCTAACAATCATAGAAATTTTAATCTCACTTGTTGAAATCATTTGTATATTAATGCCTTCATTTGCCAATGCTTCAAATGCAGCACTAGCAACACCTGAATGAGTTTTCATACCAACTCCAACTACTGAAACCTTAACTATATCGCTATCGCTTTCTATTACTACATCACTACCTAAAAGCTCTCTCATAGCTTCACTTGCATTTTTTAATTCATTTTGTGGCACGGTAAAACCCAAATTAGTAGTTCCATCATGACCTACATTTTGAATAATCATATCAACATTAATGTCTTTTTTTGCTAAAGTTGTAAAAATACTAGCAGCAATTCCTGGCTTATCTTCAATTCTTCTTAAAACTATTCTTGCTTGATTTTTATCTAATGCTATTCCACTAACTAATGCTTGTTCCATTTTTTCCTCGCTTGTTATAATTGTTCCATTATTTTCATTAAAGCTACTTCTAGTAACTAATTTTACATTTAATTTTTTTGCTAATTCAACGCTTCTATTTTGTAAAACTTTAGCACCTAAACTAGCAAGTTCTAACATTTCTTCATAAGAAATTTTATCAAGTTTTTTAGCCTTTGGCTCAATTCTTGGATCAGTAGTATAAACCCCATCAACATCTGTGTAAATCTCACACAAATCAGCATTTAAAGCCCCTGCAAAAGCAACAGCACTCAAATCACTTCCCCCACGACCAAGTGTAGTAGTATTTCCATTTGCTGCATACCCTTGAAAACCAGCTATTACAACTATTTTTCCACTTGAAAGTTCTTTTTTAATTCTAGTTGCATCAATATCAATGATTTTTGCATTTGTATAATCATCTGTAGTTAAAAGCCCAGCTTCTTTACCACTTAAAGAAATCGCATCATATCCTTTTGACATAAGTGCAATAGCAAGTAAAGCAGCAGTTTCTCTCTCACCACAAGAAAGCAACATATCTAATTCTTTTTTATTTGGGCTTTCTGAATAAAAATTAGCATTATCAATTAATTGATTTGTTCTACCACTCATTGCAGAAACTACCACAACTATATCTTTATAAGTCTTTTTAGACTTAATAACCCTATTTGCAACATTTTCTATGCGTTCAAGGTTGCCAACGCTTGTGCCTCCGTATTTTTGAACAACTAACATCCTATAAATCCTTCTTTTTGAAAATACTTTAAAACTTTAGTATAAAGTGGTCTTTTAAAATGATTAATATAAGGGTTTATATCCTTATAATCCACAAAAAGATGCTCTTTAAACTCAGGTTCATTGGTATTTAAATTAATCAAGTTATTATCTCTTACTTTAACTAAAAAATACCTTTGAGTTTGCCCATCAAAATTATATTTTTTCTTAACAGCTTCGTTAGGAAATTCATAGCTTAACCATTCAGGATATTCAGCAATGATTTCAAATTCTTTTGTGCCTAATTCTTCTTCAAGCTCTCTTATTAATGCTTCTTTTGGGCTTTCTCCATCATCAATCCCACCTTGCGGGAATTGCCAAACATCAATATCAAGTCTTAAAGCCACTAAAATTTTACAATTTAATGGGTATTCTTGAGACAAAACAATAGCTGCTACATTTTTTCTAAATCTTTTTTTCATCAAATAACCTAAAATTAATTTCACACGATACTATCAAGAAAAATTTAATTAAAAGCAACATTTTTACTAAAGAAATAATTATTTTTTGCCGATATGAAGCTTATGATTTTCAAGGAGAAAAAATGCAAATAAGTGCTAGAAATATAACTTTATCTTATCAAGCAGCAGCTTCTTTTAGTAGTAAAGATGAAGCACAAAAAAACATTAAAGATAGCTTAAAAAACTACGGCGTAAATCTTAGCAACGAAGAATTAGACAAACTCACAGCAAAAGGCGAAAATGATAGTTTTTTTGCAATGAGTTTTGAGATTAGTATCACAGAAATTAGCATTCAAGGTAATTTAAACGAAATTGCAAATAATAGGGGTAATATTAAAGAATTTTTAAATAATTTTAAAGATTTAGTTAATGATAATTTAGATAGCAATAGTGCTAAAAATTTATTATTAGATAATGCAGAATTTGGTTCAAAAAATACTGCAAAAAGAATGGCAGAGCAAATCCTAAAAAATGCAAATAATGATGCTAATAAACTAAGATTAGGTAAAGATGGATTATTAAGTGGCTTTAATGAAGCTTTAAAAAGATTTAATTTCGGTGATGATTATATGAGTTTAGCTAATAAAACTCTTGATAATGCTATCAAAATGATAGATGAACAAATCGCTAAACTAGGCGAAAATTTATTAAATTTCAAAGCATAAAATGAGAATTTATATTCATATTCCATTTTGTGCTAGCAAATGCTCTTATTGTTCTTTTGCTAGTTTTACAAATCAGCAAAAAATAAACGAATATTTTAAAGCCTTAGAATTAGATTTAGCAAGGTTTTTACCATTTTCTAAAGATATAAAAAGCATATATTTTGGGGGTGGAACTCCAAGCTTCATAGACGCAAAATACTATGAAAATATTTTTAAATTATTAAAGCCTTATATTAATAATGATACAGAAATCAGTGCTGAAGCAAATCCAAATTCTTTAAGCTTAAATTGGCTTAATACTATGCGTAATTATGGATTAAATCGCATAAGCATTGGGGTGCAAAGCTTTAATGATGAGAAATTAAAATTCTTAAATAGAGCCCACTCAAGCAAACAAGCTATAGAAAAAATCAAACTATTAAAAAATGAAAAAATATCTTTTAGTATAGATATAATTTATGGCACTTATTTAGATGATTTAAATATGCTAAATGATGAATTAAAAGTCATAAAAAGCCTAGAATTAAATCATCTTAGTGCTTATACTTTAATTTTAGAAGATAATACCCCTTTTCAAAATAAAACCGAATATATTCAAAAAGATGATGAGTTAAATTGCTATTTTTATGAAAATTTGCAAAAAATCGGGTTAAAAGCTTATGAAATAAGTAATTTTGTAAGTTCTAGCGAATATGAATGCTCTCATAATAAAGCTTATTGGAGTAAAGAAAATTACTTAGGCATTGGACTTTCAAGCGTTGGCACTAGCGATAATATTCGCTATACAGCAAGTTCAAACCTAAATGAATATATAGCAAATCCATATTTTAGGATTAAAGAAAGCTTAAGTCCAAATGACATTAGACTAGAAAGCATTTTCCTAGGACTTAGATCAAATGTAGGAGTAGATATTAATCTTATTAAAGATAAAAAGAAATTAGATGATTTAAAAGATTTGGTTTTTATAAAAGATAATAAAGTATTTAATAAAAACTATTTAATATCAGATGAAATAGCTTTGTATTTAGAATAAAGCTAAGTTAATTAGAACTTTATTAAAGTTCTAATTAAAACTTATAGCTAAATCCTAAGTTTAATCTATATCCTGTATCAAACTCATTAGAAATATTCTTTGTAAAATCAGCATTAATGTCTAATTTAGAATTTGGTTTTACTAAAAATCCTATTTTAGCATTCAAGCCACTATCTTGGATATTGTTAAAACTGTTTTCTAAAAGAGCTACTACTTTACTTTTTGAAAGAGCATTTAGGTCTTTAAAGTATTGTAATTCAGTAACTAAGCTAAAGTTTTTGTTAAACTCAACTCCTGCTTTAACTCCTGCTTTTATACTAGCTTGAAGACCTTTTTTAGTTTCTATACTTGCATTAGTTCCTTTTAAGTCTAAGTCCTTAAATCTAGTAGCTATTAATTTAATATTAGGCTCTAAGTAATTATTATTTATACTAAATCTATGTCCTAAGCCTAAACCTATTTGATATAAGTCTAAGTAATTAGTAGTATATAAATCAATCTTTTTAGCTTCAAATTTATTTTTTAATGTTACATAAGCTAAAGAATAATCAATAAAGCTTCCATTATAAAAATTAGTAGAAGCATAAGCTCCAAATGACCTTACATTAGTAGAAGAGCTTAAAGCTTTATTTATTTCTAATCTTGAAATATTTGCAAATACTCCATAAGTTAGATTAAATCTATCTAAGCTTATATTCTTATCTATACCAACGCTTGTGCCTTTGTTTCTTAAATCATTATAATTAGTCTTTAAATAATTATATGAATTATTCATCCAAAAGCCGTGATTTTTAATATCATCTCTTAGATAAGTAAATCTATCATTTAAAATATCTGTTTGATTTTTTGCTACATAATAAGGTGTATTAATTATGCTTTTTAATTCAGCTTTTGTATTATCGTCTAATAATTCACTCATAAAATAATCTTTATAGTTTTTATTAATTAATTCTGTTGTAGTGTAATTAACATTGCCTTTACCATCAATTATTGCTTGGATTTCATCTTTGCTTAATTCTTTACCAGCTAAACCTACACTCCAAACTTCTTTAGTTCCATTCTCATCTTGCATAGTTGTATAATGAACTAGATTAGGTGATAATAATACACTTGAAATAGGTGTTGTATAAGTTATCTTAAAGAAGTCTTTATTAACTACTTTAGGTGTTGTAGCTATCATATCAGCTCTTGTAGAATTTGAATTAGTAGTATTTGAGTTGTTAGTATTATTAATAATTGCAATAGGAACATAGCCATTAATTAATAAGCCTAAGTTTGTATTAGAAATATTAATTATATTATTAAAGCCACTTGCACCATATCTTGCAATGATTGCTCCACTAAAGTGATTATATAAAGAAGTGTTATATCCACCACCTGTTATATAAAATGTAGAATTAGTAGCGTTTAGATTATTTACTGCTAATTGCCCTACTATTTTTGAATTAGTTGTAGTTAAGGTATTAGCTCTAATACCACCTTTAATAGCTGATTTTTCTATAGTGTAATCTCCACTTGTTATTTCTGCTTTATCATATACACTACTAGCATTATCATCTTTACCTTTTAAAAATACTTTAGTATCTTTAGAGCCTTCATTAGTATTATTTAAGAATACATTTGAGTTTGTAATCTCTCCTTTGTTTGCACTAATAGAAGTTGTTTTTAAATCTATATTTTTAATTACTAACTTATCATCTACTTTTATTGTTTGAGCTTTGATTTCATCGGTTGTTTTTATATCATCGTTTATAAAATCAATATTATTAGCATTAATGTCTTTAAAGTTGTTATTAGTAGTAGCACTAAGTTTACCATTATTTACTGATACATTGCCTAAAAAGGTATTATTATCAGCTTTTACTTCGGTATTTGTATTTGTAATAATTACATCGCCTTTAAAGGTATTATTCTCTCCTTCAATCTTACCCATACTTACATTTTTATCATACCAAGCTCCATCGGTTGAGAGTGTTCCGCTACCTGATACTAGCTCTGATACTGTTGAGCCTTTTTCTACATTTATAAAGCCTTCGTTTTTTATTTCTCCTTTGATTTCTGAGCCATTTATTACACTTACTTTTGCATCTTTACTATCAATTATTATGCCTTGCTCTAATGTAGCTTTATCTAAGACATTGTTTTTACTATCGCCTGTAATAGTTAGAGTTTGTTTAAATATAGAACCAACTGCACTTATGCTATCAGCACTAACATTACCTTGAAAAGTGCTTTTATTATCGCTTAATAATTTATTTGCAGTTATATCTCCACTAAAGATTGTATTGCTTGATTTAAAGTCGTTGCCTACTTTGAAATTTCCTGTGATGGTTTTTGTTTCTGTGCTAGTTGAGTTATCTATGCTAATATCATTTTTTACTATTACATTTGAAGCTTCTAGGTTAGTATTAGTTAAGCTTACATTACCTACTTCGTTTATATCACCTTTTATGGTTGAGTTTGTGATGATTACATCTTCTACTTCTTTACTACAACCTTCGTGTTCAAAACAAGTATTTCTATTGTCTTTTGTAATATTTCCATTAAGAGTAGAATTATCTATATAAACTTTTTGAGTTCCTTGAATATTTCCATTTAAAACTGAATTGTTTTTAAGATGAAGTTCGCCTGTTTCTACTGAACTATTAATAATTGAATTATCAATATTTAAAAAAGTGCCTATTTTATTAATTTTATAATATATAGCATTACTTGTAGAATTTAAATATTCTTGATTTAAAGTGGTAATCATAGGAGCAGTAATATTACTATCTTTAATATCTATAACTTTTGCATATATCATATTATTTGCATTATTGTTTGTAATTGTAGTTTTTGTAAAGCTAAGATAGTCAGTCATATACTTAATAAGTGATGAATTATTATGTATACCTATTCCTACTTCTTTTAAACTTGAATTTGATATATTTACTTTATTGTTTACTAAAGAATCTGCCGAATTCTTTCTCCAAGCATTAATACTATTATTTGACATTTTGAGATTATTAATATCCAATGTTACATCATTCTCTACAAAGAAACCAAAATTATATTCTTTATCTTTGAAATCTTCTTTACCATCGAATTTTAAAGATTGTTCGGCAATAACCAAACCTTTTTCGTAAATAATATCAGATAATACTTTTTTATTTTCATCATTTAAATAAATATTAGCACCCTTTAAGGTTCCGCTGACACTACTTAAACCATCAAAATAAATTTTTCCACCTATAAAATCAGCATTTACTTTTGTATTATTAAAATAAGTATTTCCGAGATTTATGTTGCCTTGATATTCAGAATTATTAAATACATACTTATTATTATTTGATTTAATAGTACCCAAATTTGAAATTACTTTGGTGCTATTAAATTCTATATTATTAGCCAAGATAGAAATATTTTTATCAGTATTAACAATACTCCCACCATTAAAAACAACATTATCTAAAGTAGATGCTAAACCCACAGCTGTATTAGTTAGTTTTGAATTGTTAAAAGTGGTTGTATTAGTGTTAGAACTTGAAAAATTATTAATAGCAGTATTTATAAATTCACTATCATTAAATGTAGCACTAGCATTATTACCCAAAGTTATATGATGACCTGTTCCTTTTATATTTTCATTTTTAACTAAAATTCTATTAAAGGTATTATCTCCATTTAAATCAATTCTATTATTGCCAGAACTAAGAGCAACATCGCTAAATGTAACCCCATTTAATTGCATATGATTTCCGGTAGATTGTATATCTAATTTTTTATCAGCAGTTCCACTAGCAGTTGAATTTGTAATATTTAAATTCTTACTTGAAATATCAGCTTTTATAGTGCTATCGCTTATATTTGTAGTTCCACTTATAATAGATTTGCTATTTATAATTGAGCCATTTGTAGCAGTTAAATTACTCGCAGTTATACTTCCACTTATTTCTGAATTATCTAAAGTAACATTTGTATTAATAGCATTATTATTAACAGAAACACTATTAATATTAGCGTTAATGTTAGAATTATTTTTAATACTTATACTAGATGTATTTTGTAAAATTATTGAGCTATCATCAATAAAGGTAGAATCTATTTCAGCATTATTTTTAATTCTTATCTCTGTTCCAATAATAGAAGAATTATTAGTATTTAAATCCATAGTAAAAATACTAGAAGTTTTATTATCATCAATTTTATCAACTATAACACTTTCTAATATTAATTTTGGAACATAAGGTCTTTGTGTTAATTTACTAGTTGAATTTATCTTCTCAAGACCTAGCTGACTATCATGAATTAATGAATTTTTAATAATTAAAGAACCATTTGTATTACTTTCTGACCAAGCTTCTAATTTAACATCGCTAATTACTGAACCATCAAAAGTAACACTAGCAGTATCTTTAAGTAGATAATTAAAACCACTAGAATTTTTATTACCTTGTAAATTAACTTTATTTAAGTTATTAGCTTTATCAAATATAACTTGATTATCTAAATCTAATTCACTATTAGATATGGTTGCATTTGTGATATTTGTAGTTCCACCGGTTGAAGTTACTTTTAAATCTGTATAATTTTTAGCAGTAGTAGTATTACCTATATTTAGTGTTCCACCAGTTTGATTAATAATTTTATCGGTTTCAGCTGCATTATGAGTCTGTTTATTTATAACATTAATAGTATTACTTTGCACTAATGTATTAGCAGTGCTTGGAATAGTATCAGCAAGAGCTAAATTACCCCCCCCCCGCTAATATAAAAGTTATTAAAGAT
>NZ_JAHCZC010000130.1:0-2127 GCF_018501135.1 Campylobacter sp. 2018MI13
CTTTAATAGTTCTAATTAACTTAGCTTTATTCTAAATACAAAGCTATTTCATCTGATATTAAATAGTTTTTATTAAATACTTTATTATCTTTTATAAAAACCAAATCTTTTAAATCATCTAATTTATTTTTATCTTTTGTTTGATATTGTTTTGGTTAATTAGAACTTGAGTAGTTCTAATTTTTATCTATCTATTATATTTTTAGGTAGAGTGATGATATTTTTCATAAGTATAAAAGGACTTGTTAATATATCTTTAGCTAGGCTAGTTTTATATTCAAGATTGTCTAAACTACCGCTAATTTTTAATTGAGTAGCTATTTTATTATCCTTACCGCCTATAAATATTTCTTTTACGATAGGAATATTGCTTATGATTTTATTTGTATTTTTTAGAGTAAAAATATTAAGAGTAATATCTGCTGTTTTTGATTTTGTATTAATAATGCCTTGACCGCTACAATCTATGTTGTAACCTAAAATATTAACCTTATCAATATTTATAATGTCATTTTTATTTCTAAATTCAATTGAGCCAAATTTTATCCCTAAACCTTTTTTTGTAAAACCCGGTTTATTAAAAGTTACTAAAGCCGGTATGCTTTCTATAAATGCGATTAGATTTATGTAGTTTTTAGTATTTGATAAATAGGCATTTCTTATATTAATTAAGCCTTCATAATCACTTAAAGTATTGCCTTTTGCATCTAAATCAATTTCTCCACTTATAAAAACTTCTTTATTTACGATTTCATTTAGTGCTTGATGGCTTAGTTCTCTTAGGTAGGCTTTAAAATTGTTTTTTCCTATTTGGGCTATCAAATCTCCACCTTTAATAAAACTTGCACTGATTGAAGTTTCATAAGGATTTTTATTCAGTTTTAAATTCTTGAAATTAAATAAAAAATCTTTATAAATAATCTTAGAATTTAATAAATTAAGAGCTATATTATTATTGCTATCATTATTTTCATCATTATTTAATTTATTTGCGTCTATTATTAGATTATTTAGATTAATAGTTGTTTTATTGTTTTGAGAATTTAAATTAATAAGATTGCTTTTGGTATTTATTGTGGTTATGTTGTTTTGAATACTTATATAAAAGTCATCTTGAGTATATTTATAATTATTATCTAAATTATTTGGATTATTTTTATATAAATTAAAATCAAATTTAGCATTAAATATATTTACAAAAAATGCCCCGTCTTTACTACTTAATTCAATATCTCCATCATTAAAATTTAATTTTTTAAGTTGCTTTGAATAACTAACAATACTTGAAATATCGCTTTTTATAAGTAAATTTTTATCAAAATATATTGTGGTATTCAATGCCGGAAAATCTAAAGTTTTATTATTTAGATTTAAATTCATTTTTGCTTTATCGTTGTAATAAAAATAATCTTTATAATCAATTCCTAAAGTCTTTATATTTACACTTGCTAATTTGGTTTTAGTATCTAAATTTATATCCGCATTGCTTATTTTTAATTCTTTTGTATCTGCATTACCTTGAATTGCTACTAAATTATCATTTACACTTATATTTAAATTAGCGTTAAAGTTAAAATTGCTAAAAGAATAATTTCCATTGGTTTTAACATCTACTTTTACATTGTGAGTATGGTCGTTGTTTAGTTTTATATTAACTAAGGTGCTTGTTTTACCACTATTTTGCTTTAACCCTAAAACAACATTATAAGCATTTAGTATTTTTTCTATTTCACTATTGTAAAGTGTATTATTTGAGATGATATTTATATCAATATTTGGCTTTAATAAATTATCTATTGTTAAATTAAATTCATCAATAGTCGTGATATTGTCTTGAGAATTTAAATTATTTGCTAATAGCTTTAAACTATAATCTTTTAAGCTTAATTTAACTTCTTTTGCATAAGCATTTGGTGCTTTATCATTATAATTTGCAATTACATTTGTAAAAACACCTTCTCCTAAGGTATTTTCTAGTTGATTATTTTTTATTTTTACAATAAAGCTACCTTTAAAATTATCAAATTTTACTCTAGTTATTAGCCATTCTTTTAGTATTGGTTTTAAATAATTTTCAATATGTTTAAATGCTTCTTGCTGATTTTTAATCTCTAAATTATCAACGCC
>NZ_JAHCZC010000131.1:0-2081 GCF_018501135.1 Campylobacter sp. 2018MI13
CCCCATTAATGATACATCATGATTTAAAAATAATAGATGAATTTGATAACCTATACAAAAAGTCTTATTTTAAATATAAAAACTACCATTTTATAAATGATAAAAATTTAGGTCAAATTTTAGGACCTTGCGGAGTTATGGGAAATACAATTTTATTAAATAAAAAATTAAAAGAAATAATATTACCATTCCCTAACACATTAGATTATCACGACTATTGGATAGCAATAAATTGTGAGTTATTTGGAAAAAGATATACAATCAAAGAACAATTAATTAACTATAGATTTCATAATAACAATACTAGTAATAATAAAAAATATAATTCAAATCCAAACAATAATGCCCATTTATTAAGATTGCCGTATTTAAAAGAATTACATAAAAAAATACCGATACAATCAGATATAAAAACATTAAATTCTTATATAGACTACTTAGAAAATAAAAAGAATATTATTATTATACTTTACAATGCTATTAAATTTAAATTATTAAAAAAAGGATTGTTAAATATTATAAAAGCTTTAAATAAATTGATAATCAAAAGGATAAATGATGAAACACATATTTAGAGAATACGATATTAGGGGGATTTTTGGGACTGAGATTAGTCCTAGTTTTACTAAGGCTTTAGGTTTTGTAATAGGTAAAATTATGCTTAGTAAAAACGCAAAAAGCGTAAGCGTAGGCTATGATGCAAGACTTAGTAATAAAGTCTTAAATAATGCTTTAATTTATGGGCTAAATCGTGCAGGAATTAAGGTTTATTCACTTGGACTTGTTCCTACTCCACTTGGATATTTTAGCAATTACGCTTATGAAATTGATGCAAATATTATGATAACAGCATCACATAACCCTAAAGAATACAATGGCTTTAAAATCACCATAAATAAAGAAAGTTTTTTTGCAAAAGAGCTTAGTGATATTTATACTGAAGTTGCAAATCACATAAAAGATTTTGATGATAAGATTGAAAATGCCGAATATGAAGAATTAGATATTAAAACAAAATATATTGAGTTTTTGCAAAAAGAATTCGCTCATCTTAAAAACGCCAATATAAATCTAGCAATTGATACAGCTAGTGGTGCAGCTTGTGAAGTTGTAGCAAATATTTTAGATATTTTAAATATTAAATACGCTCACTATTTTAGTGAATTTGATGGTGAGTTTAAATCTCACGAGCCAGACCCAACAGAAGAAGAAAATCTATTTGCTATTAAAAATGAGCTTAATTTTAGCAATTTTTCTCATCATTGCCCTACTCCACTTTATAAAAATAACTATGTTAAAAATACTGCGACACTTGGCTTTGGTTTTGATGGAGATGCTGATAGAATTGTATGTGTTTTAAAAGATAAAATCATTAAAGGTGATGAGCTTTGCTATCTATTTGCAAATAATATTAAAAACCCTAAAATCCTTTGTGAAGTTAAATGCTCAAAAGTGATTTTTGATAAAATCAACGAGCTAGGAACTTGCTCAATGTGTAAAACAGGTCATTCAAATATCAAAAAAGCTATAAAAGAATTAAATGTAGATTTAGCAGCAGAACTTAGCGGACATGTATTTTTTAATGACAAATATTATGGATACGATGATGCGATTTATTCTATGCTAAGAATTATTGAGCTATATTTAAAAAATCCTAATTTTATTGATATTTTAAACAACTTACCTAAAGCATATTCAAGTAATGAAATAAAAATAAAAGTAAATGAAAGTAATAAATTTAATATAATAAATACTTATAAAGAAAAAATAAAATCTCTTAATCTAAACGCTAAGCTAATTGAAATTGATGGAGTGAGATTAGAATTTGAAAATGGATTTTCACTACTTCGCGCAAGTAATACTAGCCCTTATTTAGTAGCTAGATTTGAAAGTATTAGCGAAGATAAATTAAAAGAAATCAATGATTTTACCTTTAAACTTTTAGATGAAATAATTAAAAATTAATTAGTTAATAAGTTTAGGTTAATATAACTAAAAATTTTTAAAATACCCCCCCCCACGCTCAATATTACTAAATTGTGGGGGTAGTATTCTAAGTGAAAGAAAGTATGAATATAAAT
>NZ_JAHCZC010000132.1:0-2061 GCF_018501135.1 Campylobacter sp. 2018MI13
ATGAAGCAATAAGTAGTATAGATGAGCTAACACGTGCTAATGTAGTAGTAGCTGATAATACTAATAAAATATCAGATGAAGTAGATTTAATGGCTAGCATTGCTGTTGAAGCTGTTATGAAGAATAAGTTTGAGTAATAAAATTTATTTCACGATAATAAATTTACAAAAATATAATATCTCTATTTTACAATAATGAAGATATTATAAAATTATTTTTTGATACAAAAATATCTAAAAAAAGATTGGGGAAAAATGGAAAAGGAACTATTAGATAATGACTTTATAGTTAGTAAAACAGATATTAAAGGTAATATTACTTATGCTAATGAATCTTTTTTAAAAATTATAGGTTCAACAGAAAATGAAGTTTTAAATAAGCCACATAATGTTGTAAGACATAAAGATATGCCTAAGGCTGTTTTTAGATACTTGTGGCAACAATTAAAAGGAAGAAAAGAAGTTTATGCTTTCGTAAAAAATAGAACATTTGATGGTGGATATTACTGGGTATTTGCCAATATTAGCATATCTTATGATTTATCTGGTAATACGATAGGATATTATTCAGTTAGAAGAAAAATGGGTAAAAAAGCTAAAGAAGTTATTATTGCTTTATATGCTAAAATGCTTGAAGTTGAGAAAGCTCAAGGAGTTGATGCTTCTTGGAAAATTATAGAAGATATTTTGAAAAAAGAAAATAAAGGTTATAACGAATTTATGATAGGTATTCAGGGGCTAAAATGAGTATATTTAATAAAAATAATGATGAAGCGTTAAATAAAATTATAGAAGTTTTAGAGCAAACTTCAAATGGATATTTAGAATCAAGAGTTACTGGTATAAAGGGCGAAAAATACACAATATTAGCAAATCATTTAAATAATTTGTTAGACCAAATAGAAGTGTGGCAAAGAGAAGTTGCTAGTTCTATTGAAGTTGCTTTTTCTGGTGCAACTTATAGAAATATTAATAGTGTAGGTTTAAAAGGTAGATTTAAAAGCACTGCTGATAATTTAGTAAGTGCTATTTTAGGAATTGCAAAAAGTATAGAAACTCAACGCTTAAATGAGCTTAGTATAAGAGTTCAACAAAACAATAATGATTCAGGTATAATTGATATTTTAACAAATGGCTTAAGCACAAATCAAACTAATTTAAATAGCATTTTAAATTCTTCAAAACAAATTGCAGATGATTCGCATACTACTCAAACTATGGTAAAAGAATTATCAAAAAGCTCAAATGAATTACAAAATTACATAGGTTTATTTACTGATTTAATCAATGGTCTAAATGAAAAAACAAATGAAATATCAAAAATTATTGAAATGGTAAAAGACATTACAGACCAAACTCAATTACTATCATTAAATGCTGCAATTGAAGCAGCAAGAGCAGGTGAGCATGGTCGTGGATTTGCGGTAGTTGCCGATGAAGTAAGAAAATTAGCAAATAATACAGAAGAAGCTACTAATACTATTAATTTGAATATAAATTCTTTAAAAGAAAGTGTTAAAAAGTGTTTAGAGTATTCAAATCAAGTTTCAGAAATTAGCAATAAAAATCAAGAAAAAACAAATCAGTTTTTTGATACTTTAAGTTCTTATGAAAAATTATCTGAAAATAACTTTAATAATGCTCAAAATAGTGGTAGATTGCAAAATAATTTATTTATACAAATACATTTATTACTTTATAAAGATGATGCGATTAGGTGTTTGCTTAATAAGAATTTAAAACAAAATAAATCATTAGAAGAAAACATTGCAAAATCAATCAAAAAAGAGCAAGAAGGTATATTTAAAGATATCTTAGCTTTATATGAAGAGCTCTATAATTGTGAAGAATTAGACGAGCAAGTAAGACTTGTGAAACGATTTGATGATTTAATCTTTAATATGTGTAAAAATTGCTAGTTTAAATAAGGAATTTAAAATAAATTTTTAAATTCCTTAAACCTTTAAATATATTCAATTTCGTTTTTAAAATAAATTATACTAAGAGTGATTTTGTATACATCTAAAATCATTTCATTTCTTTTGACATTCTATAAATGAAT
>NZ_JAHCZC010000133.1:0-2044 GCF_018501135.1 Campylobacter sp. 2018MI13
GATTTGCATCGTATCTATCAAGATAAATCAAATTCTCTCCTATACTAAGATTTGATTTATCTAAAGTAATATTACCTGATGTTAAATTACTATGTTTTAATATTTTAAAGGTTGAATTACTTAGATTTATATTATTTATTTTGCTTGTTCTATTTTCATATTCATCTTGAGTATTTGTATTAGGAGCAGTATTTACACCTAAAGAATTAGCTAAAGATTGATTTAGAAAATAAGAATGCTCTAAAGGATGACCTTGTAATATCGTAGTTCCACCATTTACACTTAATTCATCAGCTTTTATTTCTCCATCAAATACAAAAGTCTTAGAATTATTCAGTTTTAAATCAATATTATCGCTAATTTGTCCGTGATAAATACCTATATCATTAGTGTTATTTATACTTAGAATTGATTTTTTAGAATTTGAATTAATAATCTTAGTTCTAAAATCATTTGCTTGAATTTTATCAAAACTTAAATCAACTCCATTTAAATCCAAATATCCACCATTAAAAACTAAATTAGCATTATTAATTTGATTTGCATTAGTTATTTTTAGCCCTGCATTGTTTAGAAGATAAATTGAACTAAACGCTTTATTGCTTGTATTTAAAATCGTTAGCCCTTCGCCACTTCTTAATCCACCTGCACTTTCTTTGCTAATTTCTAGCGTTCCTTTTCCCATTTTATGCAAATTATCATTAGCTGCTGTTTTTGCATTAAAATTAAGTGTCTTACCATCATCTATCACAACTCCGCCCAATAAAACTTCTTCGCCATTTAAAGTAGAATTATCTTTAAAATAAAACACACTTGAGCCAAAATTTTCATTATTGTTTAAAGCAATACTTGCAGCTTTACTAAATACTAAATCTTTATTATTTTCATTATATTTATCTTTAATATTTGAATATATATCATTTGAATTATAAGAATTACCACTTAAAGTAGCAGTAAAATCATTCTTAAAATCATTAATTATAAAACTATTTATAAGAGCATATTTTGTATAAGAGCAAGTTGTATTATCATCACCACAATCGCTTCTACTAACTACTCCTACCACTAGCCATTCTTTTTTCAGATTATCCCATACATAAATAGCACTTCCACTATCTCCTGGAGCTGAAGTATTTGAAAAATCAAGCCTTATATCTTTATAATAATCCTTTGCACTTAAATGTAAATATCCTGTTTCTGTTTTGCTTTTATCTTCATCTACATATAAAATTCCGCCGGTTAAAAACTCTAAAGAACCAGCCACTTGTTTAGGGATAGTATTTGTATCAATACTACCAATTTTTTGAATTCCACTGCCAGTTCTTGCATATACGCTAAATCTTTCTGGATTATTTAAAATTTCACCTTTTCCTATATTATTATCATCTTTTTCACCGCTTGTTTTAATATATTCTTTATAAGCATTAGTATCCCACTCATAAATGCTATTTTTAGCAAAATACTTATCTTGATATATTACATTTTGGTCGTTTTTTAAGTTATCTTTAACATTTGTATTTTTAAAATAAAATTCTTTATCAATTAGCTTTGCACTTTCATTGATATTTAATTTGCTCATTTTAATTACAGCAAAATCTTTTAAATCATCAACTTGAACTAATTCATCGCACGATGTATTCCATTTAAAATAATCTTTAAAATTTGTATCACTTGCTACTACTTTTGATTTTACTAAGCCAAATTCATATTCTTTATCTTTTTGTATTAAATCTTTTCTATATGTAGGACTAATCATATGAGCTGCAGTGATTGCAAAAGAGCCACCTATATTAGTAAGCTCACCCATCAAATCTCCTGTAGTATTTGCTGCATTAAAACTTGGCATAGGAACTTTCAAATCAATAGTTTTTCCATAAATATCTGTAACTTCTATATTATTACCTACTTTAAATTTACCTTTATTATTTCCAAAATCTAAATAATCTTGATAAGCAAAATTAGGATTTACAACACCTGCAAATAAATTAACACTAAGTAAAATGGCACTATATTTGATTTTCATAGTGGCTCCTTATATTAAAAT
>NZ_JAHCZC010000134.1:0-2038 GCF_018501135.1 Campylobacter sp. 2018MI13
ATTTAATATAAAAATTACAAAGCTAAATCTTAAAAATCTTAAAGCTATTTGAGTGATGATTGGCAAAAATATATCTCCGTGAGATATAGCAAAAATCTTATTGTTATAAGTTGCTAAAATTGGTTGATTTTTAATGATTTTTACATTGTTAAAAAGCTTAGTTAAATTAAAATCATGATTTCCTTCAAAATAAATAATTTCTATTTTTAAAGCTAAATCATCTAATGCTTTTATAATATCTAAATTATCGTTTTTACAACTTGAAATTCCACCTATTAAAAGATTAAAAATATCTCCTAGAAGTATTACTTGTGGTGGATTAGTCTTTTTTAAAAAATCTATAAAATCTACAAAATCAAGCCTAGTGCTATCATAATGCACATCGGCTATAAAAATTGCTCCTTCTTTTAATACAAGCATTAAATATCAAGCTCTTTATAATAAATTTCAAGTATTTCATAACTAGCTTTACCTTTAGGTAATACTACATTAAACTCATCGCCTTCAACTTTACCTATCATAGCTTTTGCTATAGGTGAGTTTATACTGATATAGCCTTTATCTAAATCGCTTTCACTATTTCCTACTATGCTAAATGTTTTTTCTTCTTCTGTATTTAAATCCATTATCAAAACCGTGCTACCAAATCTTACTTTATCGTGATTAAATTCTGCTGGATTTACTATCTTAGCATTTGCTAAAATTTCGCTAAGTTCTGCGATTTTGCCTTCTAAAAAGCTTTGTTTTTCTCTTGCTGCGTGATATTCAGCGTTTTCTTTTAAATCTCCGTGAGACCTTGCAATATCAATTTCTTTTACCACATTAGGACGCTCAACTACCTTTAAATGCTCTAATTCTTTAAATAATTTTTCATATCCTTTTTGTGTCATCATTTCCATATTATTACTCCTTGATTAATTTTGCTAAATTATTTGCTATTTCACCTTTAGTTAATTCTCTTAATTTTTTTGATTTTTCTAAAAATTCATCTTTATTCGCATTTTCAAATGCTTTTAATAACTCTGTCTTATCTAAATTTTGAATGAATTCTTTATGAAATTCGCCCAAATTAAGCTTATCAAAAATAATATTACAAAGTCCAATAAATTTGATTTTTACTAAAGTTTTTGCTATGAAATAATCAATCATTTTAGCCTTATAACATAAACAAAAAGCATTTCCGATTAGCCCTGCTTCAAGACTTGCAGTCCCGCTGCAAATATAAGCAAACTCGCATTCTTTTAAAGTAGCCTTAGTATCATATGAGATAGTAAAGCCGCTTAAATCTTCATATAAATCTAATCTATCTTTTAAAAAATTTGGCACACAAACTACGCATTCATAGTCTTTAAAATCTTGTTTTAAATTCCTAAAAATCGGCATTAAAGATTTGATTTCGCTTTTTCTTGAACCTGGTAAAAAGGCTATTAATTTTTTAGAATTTGAGTTTTCTTTAAAATAATCTTTCAATGCTTCATTACTTGGATTTCCAAAATAATGAGATTTTTTAAAATACTGATTTTCAAAAGGTAAAATCCCAACTAATTCATCACATAAACTCTCAACTACCTTAATCCTACCTTTTTTCCAAGCCCAAACTTGTGGCAAGATAAAATAAATAATTTTGCCTTTAAAACCTGCTTTTCTTAAGGCTTTTGCAAATGGTATATTAAAAGCAGGAGAATCAATTAATAAAATCTTTTCAATTTTGTCATTAAGTGCTATTTGAACCAAATCTTTTATAGCTTTTTTTGCTTTTAAAATAAGTGGCAAAATCTGCACAAAACCCATAGCATTAAATTCTGTAAAATCACAATAATTATTAGAATTTAAAATAGGAATTTCATTTTTTAAATTAATATCATAAATCCCGTATAATTCTATATTATCTAATTTTTTTAATATATGTTTTAGATGAGAATTTGCAGAATTTTCTAAAGCTATGCTTAATAATTTCATATTTTTTCCTTTAATAAAAATTATTCTTTAAAGAGAATTTAAAGTATATTGATATTATTATAAAACATAATTTTAATAT
>NZ_JAHCZC010000135.1:0-1940 GCF_018501135.1 Campylobacter sp. 2018MI13
ATTTAGTAGAATGTAAGAAAATATTCTTTTTTATATTAATTTTTATGTTAATAATTTGTTTAATAAATATGCATTATGAGTGGTTAAATTTTAATATTCCTATTGATTTTATTACAAAAAAGAACTTATATTAATTTTTATTGTTTTATCTTTATTTTGTTTTATGGTTTTGATTTATATAAAATTATTTTTTACTTTACCTAAAAATATTGACGCTTTATCTATCGATAATACAAGCGATAAAAAGTTACAAAAACAATTAATTAGAAGTGATATTTTATCTAATAACTTGTTTTATTTAGGAATTGGCTTTATAATAATATTCTTTATATTATTTATAATATTATAAATTTAATTTAAGGAATATTTAATGAACAAGTAAGTTAAGCGTATAAGTGAAATTAGTGAAAAAGAGTTGGCAGAGTTACTTTATAATGGCGAAGTTTTATCTATAAGTGAAGAACGTGACTTATCATTATCAAATGAGTCTTTAGGACCGTTAATGTCTGATATAGATGATAGATTGAAACCGGCTAAAGGCAATGAGGAAGAAAGTAAGGAAATAGCAAAGGAATTAAAAAGTAAAAATAATATTGTTGTGACTTTACTTAAAAAAATAATAAGCTAGGCGTTTTGTCTAGTTTATTATTTTTAAAATTTCTTGATAGATATTTTCTGATGCTGTTTTGCCATTAATTTTGCTGAAGTATTTTTTAACAAACTTTGTTCTTTCTTGTTTTAAGTAATCGTTTTCTTTTAGAATCACATCTTCTATGAATTTTATTATATCTTG
This sequence comes from Campylobacter sp. 2018MI13, assembly GCF_018501135.1. NCBI lineage: Bacteria > Pseudomonadati > Campylobacterota > Epsilonproteobacteria > Campylobacterales > Campylobacteraceae > Campylobacter > Campylobacter sp. 2018MI13. Next base: position 794 of record NZ_JAHCZC010000135.1, read on the forward strand.
CTTTAAATCATTTTTTGTTTTATAACAAACTTCATAAAGTTTTTCACCAAATTCATTTAAACCTAATCTAGTTTTGCTACCAATTGTATGAAGTAATGGTTTGTTACAAGATGTATATTCTGCCATAAAAGAGCAAGAATCCATAATCATAGCATCTGATGTCAAGAATAAATCCATAAATTCTCCATCACTATAGTATTGACAATTTTCTAATTTGTCCCATTTTTGATAGTATTCTTTTTGCCTATCTGACCCCCACCATTCAGGTTTTGATAGTGTTACTTCCAGCATAGGGTGTGGCCTAAATGCTATTTGGATATCATCTTTATACTTATTAGCAAGTTCTAACATAAAGTCATATAAATCTAAAAATGAATTATATTGATACATTTTATCAGGGTGTTTTAGTGAATGATGTGGAGCCCATATTATTCGTTTTTTTAACTTATTTTGGTTTTTCCAATGATTTGATGGTAAATAGTTTTTATTATGTATAACATCTATTTTAGGACTACCTACTATTTTTACATTTTTTCCATTGTTTTTCATATAATTTTTTGCCATTTCTTTATGTATAATAGATGGCCTAAAATAAATATCAACTAAATTATTTAACTCATAATTACAAGTTAACTTATCTTCCATAACAGAATATCCATATTCGTTTAAAAAGTTAATCTTATCTTGAAATCTAGTAATATAATAAAGATTGTCTATGTGCATTTTCATAAAATCTGTATGTATTATAATATCAGGATTTATAGTGTTTTTTATATCTATTATTTTATTTGCTGATAAATCATATCCACATATTACATTTTTATATCCTTTATCTTCAAAAAATATTTTTAGCTTATTAGTAAAATCAAACATTGTCTTTTGTGGAAAGAAAACATCTGGTGTAATCACTATATATGGTTCTAATTTTTGATTTTGAATGACTAATTTATATAATTCATCAAAACACCACAAGCCAGGTCTAGCTATAAAAAAACATATTTTGATTTTTTCTTTTTTTAGTTTAATAGCATTGTATTTCTTTTCTTTTATCAATTTAATTGTTTTCTTATCGTTATAAATCTTTAAAAGCCTTGTTATAAACAATAAATTTATTTTAGCTTTTCCATCTTTTTCTCTATATGAAAAT
>NZ_JAHCZC010000136.1:0-1911 GCF_018501135.1 Campylobacter sp. 2018MI13
ATATAATATGTTAAAAGCTATAGAAGAAAGTGAAAATCAATTACCTAAAGACTTTAACGATAATGTGGAAATAAAAATAAATGGTATGAATTTTACTCAAATAAAATAAAAAAATCCTATTTCAAATTCTAGAATTTGAAATAGGAATAAAACTTATTTTTTCTTACTTTCGTTAAATTTTAATAATTCTTTTTTAACTACTGGAGCTAATAAAAATAACGCTAAAACATTAGGTAATACCATTAAAGTATTACATAAATCAGAAATACTCCAAACCAAATCAAGCTTTAGCATAGCACCTATAAAAATACATAAAACAAACACTATTTTAAATATAGGTAAAGCTTTATTTGAGAATAAATATTGCACATTAATTTGAGCGAAATAATACCAGCCAATAATGGTTGTAAATGCAAAAAACACAAGACAAATTGCAAGTAATTTCACACCAATACTACCAAAAGCAATGCTAAATGCCGAAGTAGTTAGCTCAATACCGCTAAGACTTAAATCAGCTCCGCTAAGTAAGATTATAAGAGCAGTTGCTGTGCAAATAAATGCTGTATCAATAAATACTGCAAGCATTGCCACAAAACCTTGAGAAACAGAATTTTTAGTAGTTGCACTTGCGTGTGCGTGTGGTGTGCTTCCCATACCTGCTTCGTTTGCAAAAAGTCCCCTTGCAACCCCATATCTAATAGCCTCTTTAATACCAATTCCAACAGCTCCACCAGCTACTGCTTCAAGTCCGAAAGCTTGTTTAAAAATCATAGAAAATACATTGCCTATATTTTCGTGAAATGCTATTAAAATATAAACTGCAACCAAAACATAAAATATAGCCATAAAAGGCACTACAAGTTCAGCAAATCTAGCAATCCTTTTAACCCCACCAATCACCACAAATCCTGCGATAATTGCAGTAATTGCTCCTGTGATTTTCAAATCCACCCCAAAAGCTTGATGAATTGCACCTGAAATAGAATTGCTTTGTGTCATTTGACCCGCACAACCAAGTGCAACAATAATTGCAATAGCAAAAAATCCAGCGAGTAAATTGCAAGTATTAGCACCTAATTTTTTCTTAAGACCAAGTTTTATATAAAACGCAGGACCTCCGATATAATGTCCGTGCTGCCATACTTTGTAGCGTTGTGCTAAAACACCTTCAGCTAAAATTGTAGCCATACCCAAAAATGCACTAGCCCACATCCAAAATATAGCTCCTGCTCCACCTAAATTAATAGCAGTTGCAACGCCTATGATATTACCTGTTCCAACTTGTGCTGAAATTGAAATCATCATAGCTTGTAGGGCTGTTATTCCGGAATTTTTTTTCTTACCTTTTTTGAATAAATCTCCAAAACTTGCACTCAAGCCTTCTTTAAAATAACGAAATTGCGGAAAACCTAGATAAATAGTGAAAATAAGACCTATTCCAACTAAGGCAAATACAAGAACATAAGCAACTAAAACTCCATTAATTTGCTCAATAAATTGATGAAAATCCATATGAAAACCTTGTTATAAATTAAAAAGTTTTAAGTCTAACAAAAAAAGTAAAAATTTTGCTTAAATTAATATTCTTTTGCAATCTAATTTAATAAATTTAAGCAATAAATACTACTAATTATAAAATATTAATAAAATAGCGTTATTAAAATAAATAAAATAATTAAATTATGTTTTCATTAATTTAAAAATTAAATTGTAAAAACATTATTTAAAAAATTCTTTAAATACGCCAATATCCTGGCAAAATAAAAATTAATTCAAATTCCTTAAAAAATATAAATATTAAAATATAGCTTTTATATAGGCTATAAAATCAATTTTATCAACACAACTTATTTGTAGTATACATCAAACATTATAAATTAACAAATGTTTTAATTTATAATCAATATAAAT
>NZ_JAHCZC010000137.1:0-1894 GCF_018501135.1 Campylobacter sp. 2018MI13
TCTAATTTGCATCCTAATCCTTAAAAGAGTATGGCTATAAGCCGGGTTTTGTCTTGGATAATCATTTATCTACTTACTATTTCACAATAGCACTCTAGCGAAGGGTTTAAAATATAAGATAAAAACCACCCCTTCTTGCTGCAGGTTGGGTTTATAAGCTGAATTGCTTTTACTCGCATAATCACTGGTGGGCTCTTACCCCGCCGTTTCACCTTTACCTAAAATTAGGAAGTTTATTTTCTGTTACACTTTCCCTTAGATTGCTCTAGCCATCTGTTAGATGGAACCTCATCTTATTGCAGCCCGGACTTTCCTCTTAATTAAAAGCGATTATCCACCATACTCTTACGCCATTTTAACTAAGCTTGTTTAAGATAAAGAAAATTAAAGGAGTAAAAAATGTATAAATATAATTTATATTATCCAGCGGGAAATACTACAGCTTTGGTTATTGGCATTAATAACTTAGATTTTAAAAGTATAAATAATGAGATTTTAGCTAAGCATAAAGATGTTGAACAAGTTGGCTTTATACAAGATTATGAATTAAAAATGGCAGGTGGAGAGATTTGTTTTAATGCTTTAAGATGTGCGGGAAAGTATTTTTTAGATACTAATAATTTAAAAACTACAAAAATTAAACTAAATGATAAAGATTATTTATGCGGTATTAGTAGCAGTGATTTTATAAAAGATAATAATATTCAAAAACTATATAAAGATGATAATTTTTATTATTTAAGATTTAAAAATGAATATAAATTAAATAAGCTTGATGATGATATATATTATGTAGATTTAGGAGATATTTTTCATATTATTTATACGAAAAAATTAGATTTATCTAAAATTAATTTAAAAGAATTTGCATATTCATATTTAAAAAATAATGATTTTTTAGACAAAAAAGCAAGTGGTTTTATGTATTTACAAGGTGATTGCCTTGAGCCTATTGTCTGGGTAAGAGATATTAAGACTTTATTTTATGAGAGCGCTTGTGGGAGTGGGAGTTTTGCTAGTTATTTATATTGCAATGAAATTTTAGGTAAAAATTATTTAGCACTAAAACAACCTTCAAATGAGTATTTGTTTTTAAGAGAAGTTGATGGCTTTATAGAAATTAGCTCAATTATTAAAGATATTTTGTAAATTAATATCATATTAACACATATTTTATATATCAATTTAATAACAAATATCAAATCTAAAGGATAAAAATGTTTAAAAATATATTTTTAAAAACTCTTTTAAATATATTTTTATTAAATTATAATGCAAGTTTAAGCACAGCAGATTTTTTTAAATTTTGGGGCATTTTACTTTTAATTTTAAGCTCTTATATGTTTTTTGGTTTTTTAATGTTTAAAATGGGAGTAATTAAAAGTATTTTTACTTTTCAAGCATATTTTATAGATATATTGATACTACCATTTTTTAGCATATTATTTTTAAGTCTTATTTATAAGGCAAATTCTTGTAAATCTTGGTTATTTTGTGCTGGTTTATTTTTGATACCTTTATTTGTTTTACTTGTATTTTTTGGGGTATTTTATATAATATTAATATTTATTTTATATGTTATTATTATGATTTTTAATATAAATTCTACAAATCTTAATATAAAATTAAATAAAAAATCTTTAATTTTTAGGCTTTTAGCCATTTGTTTTTTAATTTTTATAGCATTTATATTCCCGCCTGATATAAAATTTATAAAATATGGATACGGAATTGATTATATTAGTTTTTTAACTTTTTTAAATTTTGCATTTTTAATCCCTAGTTTTGCTACTATTTTGATATATTTTCTTAAAAATTATAAAAGTTTAAAATAAGTGAATAATTTAATATTTCAACTTTATAAAATATAGCTATATATTTGATAGTAATATAT
>NZ_JAHCZC010000138.1:0-1855 GCF_018501135.1 Campylobacter sp. 2018MI13
AGTTGTTATTAGTAGTAGCACTAAGTTTACCATTATTTACTGATACATTGCCTAAAAAGGTATTATTATCAGCTTTTACTTCGGTATTTGTATTTGTAATAATTACATCGCCTTTAAAGGTATTATTAGTTCCACTTATTTGACCTATATTCACATTACCTTCAAAGGTATTATTAGTTCCACTTACTTCCCCCATACTTACATTATCTTCATAAAAAGCTCCATCAGTTTTTAAAATACCACTACCTGTTACTTTTTCTGATACCTTTGAGCCTTCTTCTACATTTATAAAGCCTTCGTTTTTTATTTCTCCTTTGATTTCTGAGCCGTTTATTACACTTACTTTTGCACCTTTACTATCAATTACTATGCCTTGCTCTAATGTAGCTTTATCTAAGACATTGTTTTTACTATCGCCTGTAATAGTTAGAGTTTGTTTAAATATAGAACCAACTGCACTTATGCTATCAGCACTAACCTGACCTTGAAAAGTGCTTAATTCATCGCTTAATAATTTATTTGCAGTTATATCTCCACTAAAGATTGTATTGCTTGATTTAAAGTCGTTGCCTACTTTGAAATTTCCATCAATAGTAGTTTGGCTTTCGTTATTTATAGTTAAATCGTTTGTAACATTTATAGTATTAGTAGAACCATCAGCTTTATTAGTAATACTAGAATTATTTAAAGTTAAATTATTAGCAGTTATATCGCCTTTAATATTAGAATTATTTAATTCCATATTATTTGTAGTATTAATACTACCTTGAATAATTGTATTGCTTGATTTAAAGTCGTTGCCTACTTTAAAATTTCCTGTGATGGTTTTTGCTTCAGTATTTTCAATAATTACATTATTTGCAATATCTATTAAATTTGAATTTAAATCAGAATTTAAAAGCTTTAATTCACTACCTTTTATATCACCTTTGATACTAGAATTGCTAATATCAATATTATTAGTAGCTTCTATTTTGCCGATTAATTCACTATTATCTGTTTTTATGTTGGTAATAAGAGAATCTCCTGTTAGTTTTGAATTGTATATCTCTAATTCTTCCCCATCAACCAATGCTTCTATAATAGCACCACCTTTTATAATAACCTTAGTATTATCTTGAGTTGAAATATCATTTACTCCTGGAACTATAAAAGTATCAGTTCCATATAATTTATTAGCTTTTATATATCCGCCATTTATAGTAATTTCTTTTGCAAAAATCCCACTATTTTCTACATTATTTATATAATTTACATTATTTAATTCTAATTTTGGAATTCTAGTATATAAATCATTTTTATTTAAAGCCCCAATTCCTGTATCTACTAATTTAGTATTATTAATAATCACTTCACTATCAAAATCTGCTGAAGCAGATTGATTAATAGCTGAATTAATTATCTCACTATCATTTATTGTAACCTTAGTATTATCCCAAATCGTAATATGATGTTTTGTAACATCCCAAGCATTATCATTAGATATTTTTACATTATCTAATTCATTTGTATTATAAAAATCAATCCTATTAAGATTTGAATCCAAAACTGCATTTTTAATAACACTATCTTTATATGTTGAAATTCCATTAGATTTTAATGTTATTTTATCTTTATCGTTATTTATAATTTGATGATTTTCAATAGTCAATGCGCCACTTGCTGTGATATTTTTATTATTGTATTTTGCATCATTTTTAATAGTAATATTTTTGGCATTTAAATCTGTGGTTAAAGTAGAATTATCTAAAATAAAATTATTAACCTTGCTAATATCAGAACTAATTGTAGTGCCATTTATAACTTCTAAAGTATTCGTATTTAAAGTAGCTTCTACTATAGAATTATCTACAAC
>NZ_JAHCZC010000139.1:0-1819 GCF_018501135.1 Campylobacter sp. 2018MI13
ATGATATACAATGATGTATTGCTAATATGCCTTTAGAGAAAATATAAATAAAAATATATATAAAAATGTTAGATTAACACTTTGTTTAAAATTTGAAAAATCATATTAAATAATATAGGTTGCTTAATCAAAAAATAAAAAATAAGAATGAATTGATACGAAAAATATACATAAGCACGGTTAAAGATTGTGATGAGATATTAGTCCTTGATAAGGGTAATTTGGTTGAGTGTGGAAATCATACAAGACTAATGGAGCTTAATGGATACTACGCACATTTATACAAACAACAAAATCTATAAACACTAAAACTATAAATAATTTAATAAATATTATTTATAGTTTTAAAAGAATTTGAATTATGAATTTGAAATTAAATCAAAAAATATTTTTTAATATTATTTATTACGAAAAGTAACATAATTTTAATAAATATTTTTAAATTTTATGAATTTTTATTATTTGTTTGATATAATTAATCTTATTTTTACAAGGTTAAATATGAATATAGACAATTTAAAAGATTATAAAATAAAAAACGATTATTTATATAGTTTAGAGCTTATTAGGTTATTTAATGAGATTTTTTCAATTTTACTTATTTTTATCTTGTTTTATTTTACAATAGATATTATCAATGAATTAAATAGTAAACCCGAAAAAACAATGACTGACATACGAAGAATTCAAAAAGGTTGGAGTGGCATTATTGATGGTATTTTTTTCGTTGCATTCTTTTTAAAACTTAGACAAATAAAAAGACTTAGATTTGTTAAAAATAATGATTTTTATATTAGCGTAGATAATGAAAAGATATATTTTGAAACATATACAATAGATAAAGAAGGTCTTTTTGGTATAGCAAAAAGTTACAAAAAAGTAACCGCAACGATAAATAAAAGTGATATAGTTTTTAGATTGCAATCTAAACGACCTGCTTTAGCGTGTTCATATATATTTAATAAGGATGCTTACAATATTAAAGAAATAGAAAATAAAAGCTTAAATTATAGATTAGACTATCAGATAGCTAGAATAATTTTCTTTCCTATACTTATATTTTTTGTAATATTAGATATTTTATCAAGTTATTTAATATTGTTTTTATTAAATGGTAAAAACTTAAAAACTTACACAATATATCAAACTAAAACCAAGCTGGTTTCATTGCCTTTTGTTGATGATTTATCAGTTTATTTTTTATACACAGAGTTTAGACAAAAGTATTCTGCGATGAGTAAAGGTGGCTATGAAATGGAATTTAGAGAAGAAGCACAACCACTAGGCGAAAAATACATAGCAAAACAACAAAAGAAAATTGAAAAGATTTTAAGTAAAAGGAGAATAAATGCTTTCTTTTATTAAAGAATTAATAAAAAAATCTTTATTTGTTGGTTTGAGTTTAGCGTTTTTTATCATTGCTATTTTCGCTTTTTTAATGCTTGTTCAGTATTCATACGATATCTATAGTAAATACTTCAGTTCAACTTATGATAAATTTCTTAAAACCAAAAAAGAGCTTTGCTCTCTTGAAAGGCAATTAGAAGTAGAAGGCTATTTATTATTTTGGGATTTTAAAAATGAGTATACAAATTATAAATATGATTATTCTAAAAGCGGATATAAATGTAATTTAGAAAAAGAAGAAAAATATAAAAGAGCAATTGTAAATTATTTTAAATTAAGTAATGCAAAAATATATGAAGTGCAAAATTATAATAGCATTGATGAAGTTAAATCTCTTAAAACTTTAGATAGTTTAGAATTAAAAGAAGTTAATGAATTTAACAATAATCTAGTATTTTTTGAAAAAAGATTT
>NZ_JAHCZC010000013.1:0-29709 GCF_018501135.1 Campylobacter sp. 2018MI13
GTTATTATATGTCTTATTGAGTAGTTAGTCCAAAAAATATTAGCTTTCGTATATCCTTCATCTTTTATTTTTGCTAGCAGTTCTTTTATATAAAATTTATTATTTGTGTCTTTTTCTAAAAAAATATTTTGATGCTCATAGTCCTTAGAATAATGAGCTATATAAAATCCTAACTCATTAAAAGCATAGGCTTTTTCTTGATAATTATCAAAATTAATCGTATTAATTTCTTTTTTGATTAGATTAATTTTTTCTTTATAATTTAAAGAATTTGGAAGATTTTTTGCATAATTATCTATTTTATCTACTATTGCTTTTGCTTGTTTTGCGATGATATTTTTAGTGCCTTCATTGTCTTTTAGCTGATAGTTTTTATCAAGTGTAATATAAACATCTATGCTATTTAATATTACGCTAATACAGGCTAATAATGAAAATAATATAATAGTTTTTTTACCCATCAATACTTACCCTATTTAAAATTGCACTACTTAAAGAGTGAATATCAATATCTTGAATTTTAATACCATTTGGAACGCCTTGAGCGATTTTGCTTACTTTTACATTGTAGTGTTTAAAATAATCTTCTAAATAAAAGCACACCGTATCCGTGCTAACGCTTGGTGTGTAGGCTAAAACCAGTTCTATTGTATTGTATTTGCAAATCATTTTTTCTAATTTTTTTAAATAGTATTCATTGGTTTTTGAAAGTATAAAATATCTACCTTCATATACTTTACATTCATCTATAAAAAATACATCTTTTGGGCTTTCTACTAAGCAAATTGTATTATCTAATTCATCATTTATGCAATAATCACAAAGTTCATTTTCACTTAAGCAACCACAAATAGAACATTCTTTTATATTTTTTTTAGCATTCTCTAAAGAATTCATTAGTTCTTCTAATAAATTTTTATTTTCATAACACAAATAATAAGCCATTTTTAAAGAAGTTTTTTTGCCAATTCCTTGAATTTTTCCTATGCTTTTGCATAAATTATCAAAATGTATCACAATATAATCCTAAAGTTATGATAGCCATCATCGTAAAAATATTTAAGCTCAAATCCTTGAGTATCACAAATATATTTTATTAAATAAAGTCCTAATCCAAATCCACTTTGCTCTGCATTACCCCTTGCAAATGGTTTAAAATACTCTTCTGTATTAAAGTCTTTTTCTTCTCCTATGTTTTTTACATTAATATAGTCTTTTTGAAATTCAATTATACACTTATGGTTGCTTGAGTATTTAATAGCATTATCTAATAGATTTTTAATTAATATTATAAACAAAGCTCCATCTACTATTATTGTTCTATCTTCGTTCATTTTTACATCAATAATTTGTAAATTATCTAAATATAAAGCACTGATTGATTGCTCTAATAAATATGAATACGAATATTCTTTTAAGACTACTTCATGGTTTTTAGATAATATTTCTTCTACTTGCTTAAATTCATTTACTAAAGCATTCATACCTTTAAATACACTTATTAAGATTTTTTTATTTTTTTCACTTTCTGGCATAGTTGCCGCAAACATTCCTTTAGCAATAGGTGTTTTTAACTCGTGCATAATTGCTCTTAAAAAAAATCTTCTTGCCAATACTAATTCATTATTTTTTTTAGTAGCTTTATTAAATTCTTTAGTTAATAATCCTATTTCATCATTTTTATAATAAGAAAAATTGCTATTTTTTCCATTTGATAAATCCCTAATATGTCTTGTAAGACCCTTTAATGGTTGAATTAAATTATAACAATATATTAAAGAAGCGAAAAACATCATAATAATTAATGATATTAATAATTTAATTAAACCATCATTTATATTATTATTGTGGGTGTTTTCATAAACTTTTAATGAATTATTTTTTTGATTTATGAGTTTTAAATAATATTTGTCTTTATAAACAATTCCTTGAATTAGTCCAAAATTAGTTTTATGGTCTATTGGCTTATCATTGCTTGTGCAAAGCTCACGCATAAAACGCTTGTCTGTGATTTCTTGAAAATCAATATCTTGTAAGTATTTATCAATTTCTACACCAGCACCACTAGCATACAATTTATTAATAGCTAATATTGCAAAATAAAGCCTACTTATACTTTCAGCTCTTAAAGCCTTATTGGAGTATTGAGTTATTTGTATAATAGCTGTAATAGTAAGTATAATGCTAATAGCAAAAACTGCTATTAGCTTACTAAGAATAGAGTGTAACAGCATTAGCCAAGAAGCTTATAACCAATACCACGAACAGAGAATATATGTTTAGGGTCTTTTGAACTATCGCCTATCTTACTTCTTAATCTTCCTATAATTACATCTAAGCTTTTGCTATCTTTTTCTCTTAATGACCTACAGCTATTAGCTAGCTCATCTCTTGATACTGAATAGCTATGTCTTTTCACTAGATAACTTAATATATCATATTCAGCCGGTGTTAAGCTTAGTGGTTTTTTATCATAGTAAATTTCATGTTTTTCATGCTCAACTTTGAATAATGTGCTTACTTCTTCTTCAGGTGGTAGTAAGCTTTTTTTGTATCTTCTAACAAGTGATGATACCCTTGCTTGCAATTCAGTTGGCTCATAAGGTTTTGGTAAATAATCATCAGCCCCTAATCCAAGTCCTAAAACCTTATCACTTGTATCCCCTCTAGCACTTGAAATGATAATAGGAATATCATACTTCTTGCGAATTTCCTTGCATACTTCTAATCCATCCATTCCAGGTAGAGTTAAGTCTAAAATTAGACAATCATAATTACTAAAGTTAGCAGTTAAACCTTCAGCAGGAGTGCTGTAATTTGTAACTTTTATGTTAAACCTTGCTAAAAACTCTGTAATCAACTCAGCGAATTCCACTTCGTCTTCAATCATAATTACATTAATCATTTTTTCACCTTTATTTATTAAAGTCTTTCCATTCTAACAATAATTAATTTATAAATGATAAATTGCAAAAGGAAAAAGATGCGTGACTTTTATGAAATTCTAGGAGTTAGTAAAAATGCTAGTTCTGAAGAAATTAAAAAAGCTTATAGAAAATTGGCATTGAAATATCATCCTGATAGAAATCAAGGCGATAAAGATGCTGAAGAAAAGTTTAAAGAAATCAATGTAGCTTATGAAACCTTAAGTGATGACACTAAAAGAGCTAGATATGATAGATACGGCGAAGCTGGTCTTAATGGTGGTTCAGGTGCTGGTGGCTTTGGATTTGAAGGATTTTCAAATTTTAGTGATATTTTTAGTGATATTTTTGGTGGCTTTGGCGATAGTGACGATGAAGAAATTGATGAAGATTTATTTATTACTCTTGAATTAGGTTTTAAAGAAGCTATTTTTGGTTGTAAAAAGAAAGTTAATTATTCTTATAAAGCAAATTGTATTAAGTGTGATGGAACAGGCTCGGCAAGTAAAACTACAACTACTTGCTCAAGATGTAATGGCAAGGGCAAAATAGCTATTAGAAAAGGCTTTTTCCAAATGGTTAGCACTTGTGATGTGTGTGGCGGTAAAGGTAAAGTAGTAAAAGATAAATGTTCATCTTGTCAAGGTAGTGGAAAAGAAAATAAAAAAGAAGAATTAGAAGTAACTATTCCTGAAGGAGTTGATAACGGAGTAACTTTAAAATGTTCTAATAAAGGAAATGAGATTAATTCTAATGAGCGTTCTGATTTGTATATAAAACTTCGTGTAGCAAGAGATGATAGGTTTGTTAGAAAAGGTGATGATATTTATATAGATGTTCCAATCTTATTTACCCAAGCAGCTTTAGGTTCTACCATCATTGTGCCTACTATTAGAGGAGAAGCTAGTATTCAAATTCCATTTGGCTTAAGCGATAAACAACTTGTAAAAATTAGTGGCGAAGGTGTTAAAAACCATCATACAAGAAGAACAGGGGATCAATTTGTCCAACTTAGTATTATGTATCCAAAACATATAAATGCAGAACAAAAAGAATTATTAGAAAAATTAAATGAGAGTTTTGGTATCAAAAATGATGCTAAAGAGCAACAACACGGGATATTTGATACTATTAAATCTTGGTTTAAATAATTTTTATTTTAATTCAAATTCTTTTTAGAATTTGAATTAAAAATATTTTTATTAAAGTGAGCTTAAAATACTTTCGTATGCGTTTTGCAAATCTTCTTCGCTTTTTATATTAAAAACTTTTGCATTAAATTTTTTATTAAAAGTTCTTTGTCTTTTTGCTAGTTGTCTTGTATGAATTGTGATTAATTCTTCTAATTCATCTTTAGATATTTTTTGATTAAAACAATCAATTATTTCTTTAGCTCCAATAGAGTTTAATGCTTTTGTATCACCATAAATCTTATATAAATTTATAACTTCATCATAAGCATTTAAGCTAAGCATTTGTTTAGTCCTTAGCCTAATTCTTTCGTTTAAAATATCTTTATCCCATAAAATATCGTATATTTTAAGCTCTTTAATAAGTGCTTCTTGAGTATTTGCTTTTAGCCAAAGGCTAGGAATTTCATTTGTGCTTTTATAAATGCTATACCATTTATTTAGCCTATAAGTATCATTTGCTGATATGTTTGAGTTTTTATCAATTTTTAGCATTAGATTATAGATTTCATCAAGGCTTAAATTATGATTAATATCATTAATTTTAGGGCTTAATCCATCAAGCATTGCTTTTAGATAAAATCCACTTCCACCTGTTATGATTAGATTTTTTTCATTATTTTTTGCAAATTCTAAAGCCTTTTTGTATTCATCAAAATAAAGCCCTACATTATAATTTTCATTTACGCTAATTAGATTTATTCCAAAGTATTTAATCTCTTCTAGCATTTGATTATCTGGCTTGGCATTTATAATATTTAATTCTTTATAAAGACATAAACTATCAAGGCTTAAAATTATAGAATTTGAAGCTTTAGCAAGTTTATGAGCTAGGTTTGTTTTGCCACTTGCAGTTGTTCCTATGAGAGCAATTTTTTTCATCTTTATCCTTAAATCTTAATTAAAATATTATAAACTAGATTAAAAACGGAAGAGTTATGAATAAATTAAAAAACATTTTAGAATTAATCGTATTTAAGCATAGTATTTTTGCTTTACCTTTCTTAATTATTTCAATGCTTGCTGCTATAAAATTATATGAATTAAGTTTATCATCAATTTGGCTTAATTTTATCTTAGCTATTTTTTGTGCTGTTTGTGCTAGAAATTACGCAATGGCACTTAATAGATTACTTGATGCTGATATTGATATATTAAACGAAAGGACAAAAAATCGTCCTAGTGTAGATGGTAGAGTAGGGCGTGGGAATTTGCTTTTATTTATAATCGCAAATGCTGTAATTTTCGTGCTTTTAGCGTATTTTATAAATACTACTTGCTTTTATCTTAGCTTTTTTGCCTTAGCTTTACTTGGTTCTTATTCTTTATTTAAGAGATTTTCTTATTTAGCTCATATTATTTTAGGCTTATCTTTAGGATTTGCTTGTGTAGCAGGTGAAATTGTGCTTACAAATTCTATTAGTGCTTATTCTATTGCTTTATGTTTTGCGGTTTGTTTTTGGACTGCTGGGTTTGATTGTTTGTATGCTTTGCAAGATTTAGAATTTGATAAAGCAAATAATTTATTTTCTATACCATCTTGTTTTGGTAAAACGGCTACTTTATTTATAGCTGCGATTTTTCATTTGATTGCATTTTTGTTTTGGTTTGTTTTTTTAATTAGTGTAAATGCTGGATTTTATGGATTTTTAGGATTATTAATAGTAGGAATTTTATTAATAATAGAGCATTTTATAGTGAGAAAAAATACAGAAAAAATAGAAAGAGCTTTTTTTGATATAAACGCTATTGTTAGCATAGTGTTTTTGATATTTTTTATAATAGATTTAAAGGTTGGCTAATGATTATGTATGAAGCAAGATTTAGGATTGATTATCAAGAATGTGAAGAATTAGAAGATAGATTTTTACAAGAATATAATGCTATTAATTATCATAAATCTTTACAAGATTATAGGCACAGAGCTAGTAAAATGGATATGTATCCTGAAGATAAATTGTTTTTTGAAATGCTTTGTGATATTAAAAAAGATTTATTAGAAATTAAAAATCTTAAAAAAGATGAATTTATAAAATTAGATAATAGCACTTATTCAAATTCAATAAATTATGAATATATTCGTGTTGAAGATAGTTTAAAACCTAATCAAACATATTATGCAAGGCTTGTTTTAGTTGATAGAACTATATCTTGTTTTGTTAGTGCAATTGATGAGCATACTTTTAAAATCACTCAAATTAAAAGATATGATACAGAAGGGCTTAATTTATTTGTAGCTGATATTCAAAGGAATTTAATTAATATTAAAAAGGAAAAAAATGGGGATTGATTTATTAATTTATATTGTATTTATAATTTTTATAGTTTTATTATTTGTTTATGTAAGACTTAGTTTTAGAGATTTAAATGATAAATTAGATGGGGTTTTAAAGGCTATTGATGAGAATTATAAATCTATTCATAGACTTGAAAAAGATGTAGAAAAATTAAAACTAGCAGAGATAAATAACGCTAAACAAAATGATTTTAATGATAATATTATGCAAAATTGTGAGTTTTTAATACATTCAATTATTGATGAAAGAATTAATGAGCTAAATAGTGATTTAGGTATTATTCAAGAAAGTATTCAAGAAGTTACAAAAAACCAAGATAGTAGAATTGCAAATTTAGAACTTGCAAACGAGCCAATCACTAGGCTAAGTCCTAATGAAGACGCTGAAAGAATGCAGATTTTAAAACTTTTTGGAGATGGTAAAAGTGTAGAAGAAATAGCATTACTTCTAAACAAAAGCCCACAAGCAATTAATATTATTTTAAAAAGTTTATAAGGACTAAAAATGTTAATTGATTCGTATGGAAGAAGGATAAATTATTTAAGAATTTCGCTTACTCAAAGATGTAATTTCCGTTGTCTTTATTGTATGCCAAAAGTTCCTTTTAATTGGGTTCCTAAAGAAAATTTATTAAGCTATGAAGAATTATTTTTATTTGCAAAATTATGTATGGATAAGGGTGTAGATAAAATCCGTTTAACTGGTGGAGAACCACTTGTAAGAGCTGATTTGGATAAATTCATAAAAATGCTAATTGATTATAAGAGCGATTTGGATTTAGCACTTACAACTAATGGATTTTTATTAAAAGAACAAGCGGCAAAATTAAAAGCAGCAGGACTTGTAAGAATAAATGTATCTCTTGATACTTTAGTGCCACAAAGAGCAAAATTAATCTCTCAAAAAGATATTTTAAAAGAAGTTTTAGAAGGTATAGAAGAAGCCTTAAAAGTAGGGTTAAAAGTAAAGATTAATTGCGTTCCTTTAAAGGGTATTAATGAAGATGAATTAATTGATTTGATTATGTTTTGCAAAGAAAAAAATATTCAAATAAGATTTATTGAATTTATGGAAAACGAACACGCTTACGGACAATTATGTGGATTAAGAGAAGCTGAAATATTAGATAAAATCAAGCAAAGATTTAGCATAAATGCACTTGAGAAAGAGCCAAATTCTCCTGCTAGTTTATATAAAATTGATGAGTTAGATTATGTGTTTGGTGTGATTAATCCACACAAGCACGATTTTTGTGATAGCTGCAATCGTTTAAGACTTAGTGCGGAAGGATTTTTGATACCTTGCCTTTATTTTGATGAAGCTATGAGTATTAAAAAGGCTTTAAGAAATAAAGATATTAATAAGGCTTTAGAGATTTTAAATACGGTTTTAGAAAACAAACCTGAGAAAAATAAGTGGAGCGAAGAAGATAATAAAAGCTCTGCTAGGTCGTTTTCACAAACGGGTGGATGATGAAATTAGTTGAAGAATTTTTAAGTATTCAAGGCGAAGGGATATTTGCAGGAAGGCTTGCTTATTTTATCCGTTTTGCAGGGTGCAATTTCTCTTGCTATGGATTTGGAGTTGTTAAGAGCAAAAATAATAAAACATTAATTGGTTGCGATACTTTAAGAGCTGTTTATACTAATGAATTTAGCGATGAGTATAAGGAATTTAAATTAGAAAATATAATTAATAAATTAAACTCATTTAGCTATAAACCTATGATAGTAATTACTGGTGGAGAGCCTTTAATTCATCAAGAAAATCCTAAATTTATAGAGCTTTTAGAATATTTGGTAAAAAATGAATATTTAGTGCAGTTTGAGACTAATGCTAGTATTTGTTTAAAAGAATACGATTTTTATAAAAATTGTTATTTTGCAATGGGAGTAAAACTTGCAAATAGCAAAATGCCAAAGGAAAAAAGAATAAATTATGAAGCAATTAATTCAATTTTAAAGCAATCAAAACAAGCATTTTTTAAAATCGTTTTAGATAAAGCGGATTTAGAAGATAATCAAGAATTATTTGAATTAAGAAATGCTTATAAAGACGCTAATTTTTATCTAATGCCAAAGGGTGCTACTAATGATGAATTAAGAGCGAATGCTAAGAGCGTTTTAGAATTTGCTATTAAAAATGGCTTTAATTATACAGATAGGATACATATTAGAATTTATGATGATTTGGAGGGTGTATGAGAATAGGTAAATTATTTGAGTTTGAAAATGCTCATATAGTTAGGTTTTGTAGTTCAAAAAGATGTAAAACTAGCATTCACGGACATTCTTATAAATTAGAATTAATTTTATATGCAAATACTCTTGATAAAGCGGGAATGGTTTATGATTTCGGGCTTTTAAAAGGAAATATTAAGCAAATAATAGATGCTTTTGATCATAGCACTTGTATTTATAAATACGATGATTTAGAGTATGTAAATGATATTAAAAAGCATTCAGCTAGGTGGGTTGAACTACCTTGTAATATCAGTGCAGAAAATCTTAGCATAGTGTTTTTTATATTAATTTCTAAGATTTTACAAAATTCAAAAATGCATAATGATGAGAATGTAAGAGTAGATAAAATCAGACTAAATGAGACTAGAACAGGCTGGGCTGAATGTGAATACGATGATGCTTTTTATAATGATGAGCCTAGAATTAATTTAAATGAAATAACTTTTTCTAAGGCAATTTTAGAAGATTTTAGTGATATAAATTTATTTGAAAAAATTAAAAATAATGAGATTTTTATAAATCCAAAGGAAGTTTAATGAGTATTATTGGCATTCATATGTTTTTTGTGTATTGCTTGGTAGCTTTAGAATTTTCTTATTTGTTTATTTCTCAATGTTGTAAGGATATTAATAAATTTATTTCAAGAATTTCAATTATTAGTCCAATACAAATTATAGCCTTAGTTTTGGTGTTATTAAGTGGTATGTTTATTGAAGCTACTAAGGCATTTTTTAATTTTAAGATTTTTTTATTTTTAAGTTGGATTTTGATTTTTTATCTTAGCATTAGGCAATTTATCATATTTAATAAGATGAAAAAGGCGAAAAAAGAATTTAATTTTAAATTATTCAGTATTGCTTTTGAGATATTAAAAATATTTTTAATCATATTTGCTGGTGTTACAAATTCTTTATTATTTTAATCGGAGTTTTTAATGAGTGATTTTATAAGTGTGCATTTGTTTTTTGTATATATTTTAATAATTTTAGAACTTTTATATTTTGTTTTTTCACAATATTTAAAGGACATTCATAAATATATTTTTAGAATTAGAGTGCTTTTGCCTGCTTATTATACGATAATTGTTTGTGTGTTTTTTACAGGCATTATTATTGAAGCTATGAAAGGCTTTAATGATTTTAGATTTTTAATGCTATTTGCTGTTATTTTAATTTTAGGAATTTCTATATTTCAATTTATTAAATTTAAAAAATATAGAAAAAGCAAAGAATATTTAAAATTTAAAAAATTAAGTTTATTTTTAGAGCTTATAAAATTATTTGCTATTTTAATTGCAGGATTTAACAATGTTTTACTATTTTAATGATTTAGCAGGTAGTGAAGAAATTGTTTTAGATAGTGAATTAGTATCTCATTTTAAAGCTAGACGAGAACAAATAGGAAATATAGTAAATATCAGTAGATTAGATGGGTTTTTGTATAAATATGAAATAATATTTATGCAAAGAAATAAAATCATTTTAAAAATGCTAGAACAATGTGAATTTAAAGCAAATAAAAGTGGTGTAAAAATTGCACTTGCTATGATAGAAACTGATAGTATTTTTGAAATTACACCTTATTTAAACGAATTAGGATTAGAAGAATTATTTTTAGTTTATACAGATTTTTCTCAAAAATCTTATAAATTTGATGATAAAAAACTAGCTAAACTTGAAAAGATTTTGCATAATTCAAGCTCACAATGTGCTAGGGCTGATATTTTAAAAATCACAATTTTAAATAATTTAGCCGAACTTAAAAAACTTTATAATGATTTTGTTTTAATTGATTTTAATAAAAATGATTTATGCGAGTTTAATAAAGATTGTTTATATGTAATTGGTCCTGAAGGTGGTTTTAGTGAAAAAGAAAGGAATTTATTTAAAACTCAAGGTTTAAAAATTACAAATATTTTAAAAGCAAAAACAGCCATTATAAGCATAAGTTCAAAAATTTTAATGTAGATTTAATGTAATTTAAGATACAATCACAGCTTTATTTATGCCAAAAAGGAAAATATTATGAAAAAAGACATTCATCCAGATTATAAAAAATGCACTGTAACTTGTGCTTGTGGAAATACTTTTGTAACTAAATCAAATAAAGAAGAATTAAGAGTAGATATATGCTCAAGTTGTCATCCATTTTTCACAGGAAGTGAAAAAATCGTAGATGCTGCAGGTAGAGTTGAGAAGTTTAAGAAAAAATATTCAATGCAATAATGCTTTATTTCGTTCCTACACCAATAGGAAATCTAAGCGATATTTCATATCGTGCTTTAGAAGTCTTACAAGTTTGCGAGTTAATTTTTTGTGAAGATGTGCGAGTTTGTAAGGCTTTACTTAATTTATTAAGTAGTAAATATAATATAGAATTTAATATAAATAATTTCATATCACTACATTCACACAATGAAAAAGATTTTGATTTTTCTAAAATTGATTTTTCTAAAAATATAGCTTATTTGAGTGATGCAGGTATGCCTTGCATAAGCGATCCTGGAATTTCACTAGTAAACTATGCTCAAGAAAATGATATAAAATATAGTGTTTTGCCTGGTGCAAATGCTGCTATTACTGCGCTTGTTGCAAGTGGGTTTTCTGATAAGGAATTTATATTTTTAGGATTTTTAAATATCAAAAAAAATCGTCAAGCTCAAATAGAAAATGCTCTAAACCAAAGCTATCCAACTATTATATATGAAGCTCCTACAAGGATTTTGGATTTAGTATTAGATATTGCAAAAATTGATGAAGATAAAGAATTATTTTTAATTAAAGAAATATCAAAAATGTATGAAAAAACATACAAAAATACTGCTAAAAATCTAGCAAATATTTTAAAAAATGAGAATTTAAAAGGCGAATGGGTAGTAGTTATAAATAATGAAAATTCTATTTCAAATTCTAATATAAATTCTCAAGATATTTTAAATCTTAATATAAGTTTAAAAGATAAAGCGAAATTATTGAGTAAATTAAATGGGCTTAGCCCAAAACAAAATTATGAAAATTTATTAAAGAGTGAAAAATGATAATTTACGGCAAACAAGTGCTAATGCACTATATTACAAAACATCCTGAAAAAATAGAAGAAATATATTTAGCAAAAGATTTAGATAAAGATAGCTTTAGACAAATTACAAAATTAGGCAAAAAAATCCATAAGTTAGATTTTATTAAAGCTCAAGCAATGGCAAAGGGTGGAAATCATCAAGGCTATTTAGCAAAAGTTAGCGAATACGAATTAGCAAATATAAATGAGTTTAAAAAATTTGAAAAAATTGTTTTATTGCACGAATTAAGCGATGTTGGAAATATAGGTTCAATTGCTAGAAGTGCTTATGCTTTAGGGTTTGATGGGATTATTCATTCAGGAAATAATATTAATATAGAAGCAGTTATGCGTTCTAGTGCTGGTGCTTTACTTGAATTAAAATTAGCATTTACTAAGGATATTTTAAGCTTGGTTAATGAATTTAAGCAAGTTGGTTTTAGCTTTTATGCTGCAAATAATTCAGAAAATGCTAAAGAGCATAATAAAATAAAATATGCTACAAAATCGGTTTTAGTTATGGGTAGCGAAGGTAATGGACTTAGTTCTAAGATTATTAAATCTTGTAATGAAGAAGTAAAAATTACTATGAAAAATAATTTTGATAGCCTAAATGTTAGTAATGCTTTTGCTATTTTAGGCGATAGGATGATAAATGAATGAAGTAGATTATTTAAAAAGTTTTTCTGTTAAAGAAATAGCTTTAAAAACTCACTTAGATGAAGCTAGAATTAAAGCAATAATTAATAAAGATTATGAGAATTTAAGTAGTGTTAATATTGCAATGAATATAAAGATTTTAGAGCGTGAATATAATATTGATTTTAGCGAATGGTTAAATGAATATAATGAATATAAAAACAATCATTTTAAGGACAAAAAAAATTCTTTAAAAGTAAAACCTAAAGTAATGGGTTATAACTCTGATAAGGAATCAAATAGTAATTTAGCTTATTTTATATATCTTAGTTTAGCTACTATTATTGTAATAGCTGGGGTTTTTTATTATTTTAATTATTATGATGAAAATTCTCAAGAAGTAGTAGAAAATACCACAACTCAAGAAAAACCAATAGAAGAATTGCAAGTAAATCAGCAAGAAAATTCTACACAAACTAAAACTCAAATAGAACCTATTAAAGAAGTAAAAGAAGAAATAAAACCAGCTACTCCTTTAGTAGAGAAAAAGCTTGAAGAAGTAAAAGAAGATAAAAAGCCTGAAAATTTAGAAGAAAGTAAGATAAATACAAAAGAAGAAACAATTCAAATTCCAGCACAAGTAGAGCTTATTCCTGAAATAAAATCACAAGAGATTAAAACTCAAGAAGTTAAAGTTCAAGAAGTAAAATCTAATGAAATTAAAGAAGAAAAAGCAGAGATTATAGAACCTAAAGTAGAGATTAAAAAAGATAATAAATTATTATTAAGTCCAAATTCTAAGGTTTGGGTTAGTGTTAAGAATTTAAAAACAAAAGAAACTAAAAATTATATGATAGTAAAAAGTGCTAGTTTTACTCAAGACTCTTTAATTTTTGTTGGTAATAACTTATTCACCCTTGAATTAGATGGTTCTAAGATAGAATTACCTACCACAAATGATGCTAGATATATTTTATTTAAAGATGGAAAAGTTACTTTTTTAAGTCAAAAAGAATATACAAAATTAGATAAGGCAAAATAATGAAAAAATTAATATGTTTATTTGTATTAGCTAGTTTTTCATACGCTAATTCATCTTATGAAATAGCTTCAAAATTAGTAAATGACGATAGCAAAGATGCAAAGCTTAGATTATTATTTCCTAGTGGGTCTTATATGCAAGGAAATATGCCAAATATTAAAGCAATTACTCAAGTTTTAAAAATGAATTCTTTATTAACTTATGCTTATTCAAACGCTACAAATATGCAAATTAAATTTAGCGCAAAGGCAAAAGCAGGGATATTTTTAAAGGCTATTACAAAAGCTTATGAGCAAATAGGAATTAATTATTATTTAGTTAGTGAATATGTAAAAAATAATGATGAAATTAGTGTTGCTTTTACGATTAATTCAAAATTTAGTATAGACCCAGGTGCTTTATACGAAGCTTTAAAAAAGACAGGGGTATATATAATAGATGCTAGAAGAAATCAGAATGAATTTAGTTACGAACTTGATTTTAGTAGAGCAAATATACAAGCTGATTTTGAATTAAATAAAGGCGATTTATTAGAGCTTACTAAACCACTTGATGCGTATTTTATAAAAGTGAATAATATTTCTAAGCTCGTAATTGATAGAAATTTAAATAATATTTGGTATCCAAAGATTGAATTTTTAGATAAGAATTTAAATCTTATTTCAACTTATAAAAGTGAAAATAATTTTAAAGAATTAAATGTAGCAGTTCCTAAAATGTGTGCTTATATGATAGTAGGAGATGCTTTTACGCTAGAAAATATTAGATTAGGATTAAATATAAAGGGAATGTAATGAAAATAGCTTTATTAGGGTATGGAACGGTTGCTAGTGGTGTAGCAAAATTAATCAAAACAAATTCTGAATTAATTCAAAAAAGACTAGGCAAAAAATTAGAAATTTCTTTAGTTTATACAAGAGAGCATAAGGCAAATTGTCCTTATACTCAAACGAGTAATTTTGAAGATATTTTAAATAGCGATTGTGATGTAGTTTGTGAATTAATGGGTGGGACTACATTTGCTTATGAGTGCATTAAAAAAGCTCTTGAAAAAGGAAAACATGTAATAACAGCTAATAAAGCTTTACTTGCTTATTATCGTTACGATATTGAAAATATGCTAAAGCCTAATCAATATTTTGGCTATGAAGCAAGTGTTGCTGGTGGTGTGCCTATTATTAAAATTATCAAAGAAGGTTTAAGTGCGAATAAATTTAATTGTATTAAAGGTATATTAAATGGCACTTCAAATTACATTCTTACAAAAATGCAAAATGAAGGCTTAAGTTATGAAATAGCTTTAAAACAAGCTCAAGAATTAGGCTATGCAGAAGCTGATCCTACATTAGATATTAACGGAATGGACGCAGCACATAAACTAACCATTTTAGCAAGTCTTGCTTATGGAGTTAATATAAAACCTGAAGATATTTTGGTTCAAGGAATTGATAAGATTAGCAATGATGATTTTTATTTTGCTAAAGAATTTGAATTTGGAATTAAGCTTTTAGCAATTGCAAAACAAAATAATGATAAGGTAGAAATTAGAGTTCATCCAACATTAATAGATAAAAATCATATCTTAGCTAGTGTAAATAATTCTATGAATGCTATTTTACTTAATGATAATGCTTTAGGAGAGAGTTTGTATTATGGAGCAGGTGCAGGAAGTCTTGAGACTGCTAGTGCTGTTTTAAGCGATTTAATGCAAATAGCTGATAATAAAACTCGTAAAATGCTAGGATATAATGAATTACCAGTGGTATCTTTAGTATCAACTTGCGATATAACTTCTAAATATTATTTAAGATTAAGTGTAGATGATAAGATAGGTGTTTTAAACAAAATTACAAGTTTAATGAGTAATAATGAAATTAGCATAGATAGTCTAATGCAACGCCCATCAAAAAATCAATCAAGAACGATTTTTATTACAACTCATCTTGCAAATGAAGCAAAAATCAATAAATTATTGCAAGAATTACAAGTTCAAGAATTTGTAAAAGATGAAATTAATTTAATAAGAATAGAAGAATAGTAATTCATTTAATAATTTGGAATATTATTTATAAAAGATAATTTTTATCCCATTTTAAAAAATGGATAAAAAAGCTTTAGGAAAAGGAAAGGTTATGAAAGAAATTTATTTAGACAATAACGCTACTACTATGATAGACCCAAGCGTTTTTGAATTAATGAAGCCGTATTTAGAAAATATATATGGTAATCCAAATTCACTTCATCGCTATGGTCAAGCTACTCATAAAGCATTAAATGATGCTTTAAATAAACTATATAGCGGATTAGGAGCGAGTGATTTAGATGATGTGATTATTACATCTTGTGCTACTGAAAGCATAAACTGGGTTTTAAAAGGAATTTATTTTGATGAGATTTTAAATAAAGATAAAAACGAAATCATTATAAGTGGAGTTGAACACCCAGCAGTTGGTGCAGCCTGTGCTTTTTTAGAAGCTAGATTAGGTGTTAAGGTTAAAACTTTACCTGTAAATAGCGAAGGCACTTGCAATGTTGATGATTTAAAAGCAATGATAAGCGATAAAACAGCACTTGTGAATGTTATGTGGGCAAATAATGAAACAGGAATGATTTTCCCTATTAAGGAATTAGCTCAAGTTGCACACGAGCATGGAGCTTTATTTCACACTGACGCAACCCAAGCAGTTGGTAAAATAAAAGTTGATTTTAGAAGTGCAGGAGTTGATTTTGCGTCATTTTCAGCACACAAATTTCACGGGCCAAAAGGCGTTGGTGGTCTTTATATAAAACAAGGTTTAAAACTTACTTCATTACTTCACGGCGGAGAGCATATGGGTGGTCGTAGAAGTGGGACATTAAATGTAGCTGGAATAGTTGGAATGGCAGAAGCATTAAGACTTGCTAATTTAATGCTTGATTACGAAAACTCTCATATAAGAAGATTAAGAGATAAATTAGAAGATGAGATTTTAACAATTCCTGATGTTAGTGTAGTAGGAAGTAGGGCAAATAGAGTTCCTAATACTATTTTAGCAAGTATTAAGGGTGTTGAAGGTGAAGCGATGCTATGGGATTTAAATAAGGCTGGAATTGCAGCAAGTACAGGAAGTGCTTGTGCTTCTGAAACTCTTGAGAGTAATCCTATTATGGAAGCAATAGGAGCTGAAGCTGATTTAGCTCATACGGCTTTAAGATTAAGTCTTAGTCGTTTTAATACAGAAAGTGAAATTGATTACGCAGCAGAACAAATTAAAGCAGCAGCTAAGCGTTTAAGAGCAATTTCTAGCACTTACGCTTATTCTCCAAGCTGGCTTAAAAAGGATAAATAATGGCAAAAAATAATTTAATAAGTGGTTCAATTTGGGATGAATATTCACAAAAAGTTCAAGATTTAATGAATAATCCAATTCATATGGGTGAGCTTACAGAAGAAGACGCAAAAGCTACTAATACAAGATTAATAGTTGCTGATTTTGGAGCTGAGAGTTGTGGCGATGCTGTTAGGCTTTATTGGTTAGTAGATGAAGCTACTAATATTATTAAGGACGCAAAATTTAAAAGCTTTGGCTGTGGGACTGCAATTGCTAGTAGTGATACAATGGCAGGACTTTGTATAGGTAAAAGTGTTGATGAAGCTGTAAAAATTACAAATATAGATGTGGAATTTGCAATGCGTGATAATCCTGATACTCCTGCAGTTCCACCTCAAAAAATGCACTGCAGTGTAATGGCGTATGATGTTATAAAAGCTGCAGCAGCTCAATATAAAGGTATTAACCCTGAAGATTTTGAAGATGAGATTATAGTTTGTGAATGTGCTAGAGTAAGCCTAAAAACTATTAAAGAAGTAATAAAATTAAATGATTTAAAATCAGTTGAGCAAATTACTCAATATACTAAAGCAGGTGGCTTTTGCAAATCTTGTGTAAGACCTGGTGGTCATGAAAAAAGAGAGTATTATTTGGTTGATATATTGGCTGAAACTAGAGCTGAAATGGATAAAGAACGCTTGAAAAAAGCTAATTTAAGTGATAATTTTGATGATTTAACCGTTGTAAAACAAATTAAAGCAGTTGAAGAATTATTAGATACTGAAATTCGCCCAATGCTACATATGGATGGTGGAGATTTAGAAGTAATTGATATTCAAAAAAGTAGCGATGGAATGTGCGATTTATACATTAGATATTTAGGCGCATGTAGTGGCTGTTCTAGTGGAAGCACTGGGACATTATATGCTATTGAAAATATTCTTCAAGAAAATCTTAGTCCAAACATTAGAGTAATTCCAGTGTGATTACAAAATAGGAAATATTTTTATTTCCTATTTTAATTTTTCTTATTACATATCACTTATAATATTGCTAAAGAATTTAAAATCAAATAGAGTGTGCGTTGCACGCAAAATATAGTGAATTTTTTAAAATTGCTTGATGATAAAAGTTACTTAAAGCTTTAGTTATAGGGTTTTAAATAATTTTTAAAAGTATAAAAACTAATATATAAATAACACATATAATTTTTATAAAACTTCATAAAACGCACGAAATTAAATTAGCGTTGAAAGTAATTTAAGGTTTTAACTAAATAAACTTAAAAAAATATTTTATAAAAACTTTTTATAACTCTAATACAACGAAGTTTTAAATTAATTTTTAAAAATAATCTTAATTAAAACCTATAGGCTAAATCTAATATCATATTTAATTATTAAACAAAAAATATTAGATAAACCAAATTTATAAGAAAATAGATTAATTTTGTAATTTATTTTCACTTAATAATCTTGTTAATTCTCCTGCTTTTGCTGGGGTCATTTTTGCTAGTATTGATGATATTTTTTTAGCTTCAAGACTTAAAAATATTTTTATAACTTCTTTTTCATCCATTGTTTCTAAAATAGCCGCCGCCGCCGCATCTTTCATCTTAGCATAGGCATTTGATACTTTATTTATTTTATTTTCTGTAATTTCATTTTTTAATTGTCTAATTTCGGCTAAAATTTTTGCATTATTGTTTCTAATTTCATCTAATTTATCTTGTTCTTTTTTTATCTCTTCTAACATTGCTAAGTTTTTTTCTTCTTTTTCTTTTTGAATAGCTAAAAAGGCAGCCTTATAGCTTTCTAATGCTTGTTTTGCTTCGTCTAATTCTTCTATCTTTCTATCCATTTGTATTTGTTGGCTAGCAAAATAAGCGCTGCAATCTTGTGCGTAAGTAAAAGAGATTAAACTCATAAGAATTAATAATTTTTTCAAGATTTTTCCTTTTTTAACATTGTTATTAAAATACCAATCATAATTAAAGCAAATCCAATTATTTGAACGATTAATAAGCTTGTCCCTAACCATAAATATCCAATAATTGCAGCAGCTAATGGTTCGTTTGATGATATTAGACTAGCTTTACTTGCTCCTATTTCTTGCAAACCAACCATAAAAAAACCAAAAGCCATAGTAGTTCCAACTACAATTACTCCTAACATAGCAAGTATTAATTCTAAATCAATTTGCACTTCAAATTCCCAAATCTTTTGATATAGACAAAAAGCAATTCCTGCAATAAGCATAGCAAAACCTAAATTAGGCAAAGGAGAATAAATCATATTAATTTTTCTAGGAATAATTGCATAACAAACTGCTCCAATTGATGATAAAAAGCATATAATTAAAGCCTTAGTAGAGATTACAAATTTATTAAAATCACCATTAGTTGATAGCAAAAAAGCTCCACATAACACACAAATTAAAGCTAGAATTTCATATATGTTAGGAAATCTTTTTTGTTCAAAACATACGATTAGCACTATAAAAACAGGGGCTGTATATTGAATTACGGTAGCAATTGCAGCATTGCTTAATTCAATTCCGTAAAAGTATGTATATTGACACATAAAAATGCCAAAAAATGAAAATATTAATAATGTAAATA
The DNA here is from genome assembly GCF_018501135.1 of Campylobacter sp. 2018MI13. Taxonomy (NCBI): domain Bacteria; kingdom Pseudomonadati; phylum Campylobacterota; class Epsilonproteobacteria; order Campylobacterales; family Campylobacteraceae; genus Campylobacter; species Campylobacter sp. 2018MI13. The sequence continues at coordinate 19,324 of NZ_JAHCZC010000013.1, forward strand.
GGTGTTTTGTGTTTTTAAAAATTAAAAAATTAATTTTGATTTTTCTTACTAAACAAAATAAAAGCATTAATATTCCAGCAAATAATAATCTTAATGGCACTAGAAAATCAGCATTTAAGCCTTTTTTTAAGAATATAAATTCTCCACAAACACCACTAAATCCCCAGCAAATTCCACCTAAAAAAACTAAAATTACCCCATAATTTTTACTCATATTAATCCTTTAAGCAATTATAGTTTAAATGCTATTTTATTTGCTTAATTTTTTAGATTAGTTAATTTATTTTATTAAATACTTAAAGTGATTATAAATTAAATAAATAGTATGGATTTTATAATAATAATTATTAGAATTTAAAATAATTTTTCAGTTTATTTTAAAATTAAATAATTAAAATAAAAATATAATTTTAATTTAAGGAGATTAAGATGAAAGTCTTAAAAAAAGTTTCAAGTTCATTGGTTTTAGCTACTATGCTAATGGGGGGGGGTAATTTATTTGCTTTAAGCGAAGGTAATGAATACATTACATTAAGCACTCCTATCCCAAATGCTCAAAATTCAGTTTATGAAGTATGGTCTTATAGATGCACACATTGCTATTCACATCATAAAGCAAAAACTATGGAAAAAATCCAAGCTGCATTCCCTGATGTAAAAGTTGGATATTTATTGGTAAAAACTATGGGAGATTATGGCAAGCAAGCTGCTGAAGTTTTAGCTTATGCACAAAATGAAGATGAAAAAGCAGGAAGAAAAGTTGCTGACGCACATAGCTTACACCATAAAGTAAGTGATGCTTATTTTTCAGCTTATTTTAAGAAAAATCAAAGATGGGGAAATGGTGCTGAGCCAGATAAATTTTATGAAACAGGTCTAAAAGCTTTAGGAATTGATAAAGCAAAATTAGATGAGTTTTTAGCTACTCCTAAGGCTCAAGAAATCATTGCTTCTTATGAAATCGCTGATCCTATTTCAAAGAATTTCGGAACTCCAGGTTTTGTAGTTAATGGAAAATATGAAGTAAATATTTCAAAAATTGGCTCACCTGAAGCTTTAGTTGAGGTTATTAAAGAATTACTTAGTATGTAAGGAGTTTTGCTATGAAGCTTCTTAATAAATTAACAAGCCTACAAGAAGGTAGGCTTTTATGGATATTAATGGTTGTTGTTACACTAGGTCTTACTTGTGTAGCACATTATTTCTTTCAAGATTATTTATATATGCAGCCTTGCGAACAATGCGTATATATTAGATATGCAATGATAGTAATGGCAATAGGTGGCATAATAGCAGCTATTTATCCACATCAACTAACTAGAATTATTGGATATACTTTAGGTTTTTATGGTTGTTTAATAGGTTTTGGATTTTGTATAACTTTAAATGAAATTCACGAAGCAGTGCATAATGCAAATGCTTTTGGTGGAGTGCAAGGTTGTAGAGAAATTCCAATATATCCTTTTGCATTGCCTTTACACGAATTAGCACCAGGTTGGTTTTTACCTACTGGAGAATGTGGTCTTGATAATCCTATCGTGCCTGAAGATGCTTATGCTACTTTAAGTTCTTTTCAACAATTTTTTGTAGGAACTGAAGCGGGCGATTTTGAAGATGGATTGTATTCGCAAGGTTGGTATTTAATACCTAGTTTGCATTTTATGAATATGGCAATTGCATGTTTATTATGCTTTGTATGTTGTTTTGTTGCACTTTTAGCAATGTTTATAGGCTTTATATCAAAACCTTGCAAATGTGCAAAAATTGGTGCTATTATTGTAATAGCTGTTACTTTGATTTTATTTTTTAGTGGAAATGCTATTAAAGCAGCAAAAATTGCTTCAATGGCAGCTGGAATTTGAATATATTAATTTTTTAAAGGAGATTAAAATGAAAAAGGTATTGAGTTTATTTGCAGCAGCTGCAATTCTTTCAACAAGTGCTTATGCTATAGGTGGTGCTAGTGGTGCTAAGACTGATTATCATAAACAAGGCAAAATCGGTGAATTAGTAATGAACCCTTATAAAATCGCTCCACTTACTGCAGTTATTAAAAATGGTGGTTATAAATTAAGCGATGTTAGCGTTGAAATTGTTCCTAAGGAAAACGGAGTTCCTTTAAAATATAATGTTGCTAATAAATTTTTATTAACTCATGGTGGAATTCCAGTTTTTGGACTATATCCTAATTATTACAATACGGTTAAGGTTAGCTATACAAAAGAAGCAAATGGCAAAAAAGAAAGAGTAGAAAACGAAGTTTATGAAATGTATGCTAGTGCTATTTATGTAGAAGCTAGTGGAATTAAATTCCAAAAAGCTGCATTATTTAGTGAAGCTAAAGTAAATAAAATTGACCCAGAATTTAAAGATAGACTTTATTTTGTAAATAATATTGAAGAAAAAAGTGGAGCAGGAACTAAAGTAGTATGGAATAACCCAACAGGCGGGGCATTAGAATGGAATTACTATCCGCAAAACTTTATCATTGATACAACAGGAGAAGTTAGATGGTATATGTTAGCTACTCCAATTTATGACCTTGATAGCTCAACTATGGCTGGTGTTATGATGGGCTTTAAACAAGATACTGATGGTGCTTTAGTTTGGGGATATGGTCAAAGATATGCAAAATATGACATAATGGGAAGAGAGATTTTCAATCGTCGCTTACCTGCAAACTATATTGACTATTCACACCAACTTGATGTTGCAGCTAATGGAAATTATTTTTTAAGAGTTGCTAGTGCAAATACACTTCGCCCTGATGGTAAAAATGTAAGAACGGTAAGAGATGTTATCGTAGAAATTGATAGAGATGGTAATGTGGTTGATGATTGGAGATTATACGAAATACTTGACCCATATAGAGATATAGCATTAAAAGTTCTTGACCAAGGTGCAGTATGTTTAAATATTGATGCAAATAAAGCAGGTCAAACTTTAAGTGCTGAAGAATTAGCAAAACTTGATAGTAGTGATAAGTTTGGAGATATTGTTGGGACTGGAGCAGGTCGCAACTGGGCTCATGTAAATAGCGTTAGTTATGACCCAAGTGATGATAGTATTATCATTTCATCTCGCCATCAAAATGCGGTTGTAAAAATTGGTCGTGATAAAAAAATCAAGTGGATTTTAGGTGCTCACAAAGGTTGGAAAGATGAGTTTAAAAAATACTTATTACAACCTGTAGATAATAAAGGTAAAAAAATTGAGTGTGATGATGAATATAGTAAATGTCCAGGATATGAAAATCCTGAAGGTGGATTTGACTTCACTTGGACTCAACACACAGCTTATAGAATTCATGAATTAAGTAAAAAAGGTGTTACTTATATAACCGTATTTGATAACGGAGATAGTCGTGGTATGGAACAACCTGCGTTTCCAACTGATAAATACTCTCGTGCAGTTGTTTATAAAATAGATGAGAAAAAAATGAGCGTTGAACAAGTTTGGGAATACGGCAAACAAAGAGGTCATGAATGGTATAGCCCTGTAACTTCTCTAGCTCAATATAATGCAGATAAAAACTCAATTTTTGCATATTCGGCTACTGCGGGGGCTAATTTTGATTTAGCAAATGGAGCATTCACTTCAGCACCAAATCCATACATTATGGAATTTAAATATGGCTCAACCACTCCTAGCGTTGAAATCCAATTAAAAGATACAACAGGCTATCAAGCGTGGCCGTTTGATTTAGGCAAAGCACTTAGTAAATAAGTAAAAAAGAACTAGAATCATTTCTAGTTCTTTAAATTCTTAATAAAATATATAACAATACCTAAGGCTTTTTTGCAATCTTCTTGCTCTCCTAAGCCGCAAGATTTTTTAAAATATTTAAACGCTTTAAATAAATTATTATGTTTTACATACAAAATAGCTATATTTTTACAAGAAATCGCATTATCCATATTACAAGCTTTTAAATGATTTTCAAAACCTAATTTTTCGTTTTTCATCTTATCATTATATAAATATAATTGCCCTAAATTAAAGCAAGAATTTTGGTCATTTAACTTGCAATAATGTTCAAATATTTTAGCGGTTCTATCTAAGTTAGTATTTGTATTTATATACACAAAAGCTAATTGCATACAAGCATCTTTTATATTTGCTTTACAACCTTTAAATAAATATGGTTCTGCTTTAATATCATCTTTTAAAGTATTAGAATAAAATATACCTAAATTCCCACAAGAAATTCCATCATTGTTATTATACTCACAAGATAATTTATAATAATATTCAGCCTTTTGTAAGCTATCTAGATTGTTTTCTTCATTATAAATAGTTGCTAAATTATTACAAGCTTTATATGATTTTTCATTACAAGAGATTATGTATAGTTCTTTTGCTTTTTCTAAATCACATTCAACGCCTAAACATTTGTGATATTTTAAAGCTTCTTTATAATAATCTTGCGAAAAAGCAATCACGCTAATTAATGCGATTAATAATATTTTTTTCATTTTTTCTCCTTTTTTTTAAGTATCTTATTTTATTATAATTAAATATTATTCAGCAATTTAGTATTATTGATAGTAATTTTTAATTTATTTAAAAATAAAAATAATAATTGTTATAAATTTCTTGCTAATATTTCAATACTTTAAAATATTATTTAAGGAGAAAAATTGAAAAAGTTAGCTTTAACAATTCTAGCAAGCAGTGTGCTTTTAGCAAATGGTGTGGTGAATGTCTATACTTCAAGGCATTATGATTCGGATAAAATCGTATTTGACGCATTTACAGCAAAAACAGGTATCAAGGTTAATTTAGTTCAGGATAAAATTGACCCACTTATTACTAAATTAGAGCAAGAAGGCAAAGATACTCAAGCTGATTTGTTTATGACAGTTGGAGCTGGGGATTTATACAAAGCAAAATCAAAAGGCTTATTACAACCTTACTCATCAAAAATAGTTGATGAAAAAGTTCCTGCAAAATTTAGTGATAAAGACAAAACTTGGGCAGGAGTAACCTATAGAGCTAGAGTATTTGTGTATGACCCAAAACAAATTAACGAAAAAGACCTTAGCACTTATGAAGCATTAGCTGATGAGAAGTTTAAGGGTAAGGTTTTAACTCGCTCTTCAACAGCTTCATATAACCGCCATTTAATCGCATTTATGATAGCAAAAGATGGGCTTAACCAAACTCAAGATTGGGCTAAAAAATTAGTTGCTAATTTTGCAAGAGAGCCAAAAGGCAATGATAGAGACCAAGCAAAAGCAATTGTAAGTGGCACAGGGGCAATTGCTATTATGAATAGCTATTATCTAGGTAGAATGTCTGTATCAAAAGATCCAATTGAACAAGAAGTATTTAAAAATCTTAAAATATTCTTCCCAAATCAAAATGATGGTGGAACGCATATAAATATAAGTGGAGCAGGTATTACAAAATATGCTAAAAATGTAAAAGAAGCAACCGCTTTAATGGAGTTTTTAGTAAGTAAAGAAGCTCAAGAGATTTTAGCTCAAACAAATTATGAATTCCCAGTAAATAGCGAAGCAAGTCCTGCTGATGTGGTTAAATCATGGGGTGAGTTTAAAGCAAGTGAAATTGATTTTAACGAAATAGCAAAAAATCTTGAAACCGCTCAAGTAGTAGCTGATAAGGCTTTATGGAAGTGAGAAGATTAAGTGATTTTTTAGCTTATTTGATATTATTTATAATATTAATTCCTATTTTTTATATTATATTTTTTATAACACAGCCGATTAAAGAAAATACGGCTGTGTTATTTGATAGCTACTTAGTAGAATATCTAAAAAATACAGGAATTATTTTGTTATTTACCCTGATTTTTTCTACGATTATTGGGGTATTTTTAGCTTATTTTGAGAGTTTTTATGAGTTTAGATTTAGGAAATTTTTTAAGTTTTGCTTGGTTTTACCTTTTGCAATTCCTAGCTATTTGTTTGCCTATGTTTATGCTGATTTTTTCTCTTATTTTTCTTGGTTTAATATATTTTTAAGAGATACATTTAATATTAAAATCCATTTTGATATGATGAATATTTATGGAGTTATTTTTGTATTTTCAATATCGTTTTTTCCTTATACTTACATACTTGCAAGGGGATTTTTGGCTAGATTTGCTTCTAGTTTAATTTATAGTGCAAGAAGTCTAGGTAAAAATGAATTTGAGATATTTTTTAAAGTCATTTTGCCTTTATCAAGACCTGTTATTGTAGCTGGTGCAAGTTTGTGTGCTATGGAGACACTTAATGCTTATGGAGCGCCGAATTATTATGGTCTGCATGTATTTAGCACAGGTATTTATAAAGCTTGGATTGGATATGGGGATTTAAATGCTGCTATTAAATTAGCTGTGATTTTATTATTAATAGTATTTTTTATCTTATTTATTGAGAAAATCACTCAAAGACCTTATGAATTAGGCTCAAAACAATATGCACTAACAAGGACACAACTTAGCAAAAAAGCCGAAATAATTGTGCTTAGCTTGTTTTTTATAATTTTATTTATTAGCTTTATTTTGCCTGTTATTCACATTTTAATATGGTTTAAGAGAAGTTATTTTGATGTTGATTATGCTAATTTATTTGCTCTTAGTAAAAATAGCTTTTTTTTAAGTATAGCTTCTAGTGTGATTATTTTGATAATTGCTTTATTTTTAGCGGCAAATCAACGCTTTAAAAACAATAAATCAAAATTAATAATAAGCTCTTTAGCAAATATGGGCTATAGCATTCCTGGTTCTGTTGTGGCTGTTTGTATGCTTGTAATGTTTATTTTCATAGATAGAAGTTTGGCTTCTTTTTATGCTTACTTAGGAATTAATAAGAGTTTGTTTTTAACCTTAAGTCCTGTGATTTTAATATTTGCTTATGTTGTTAGATTTTTATCATTAGGTTTTAATTCAATTAATTCAGGGCTTAATAGACTGCCTAGCTCACTAACTAATGCAAGGCATAGCTTGGGGATAAATCCTTTTAAAGGCTTTTTTAAGGTTGAGTTTGTTTTGATAATTCCTAGTTTGCTTAGTTCATTTATATTGATTTTTATTGAAGTAATTAAAGAATTGCCTTTAGCAAGTTTGCTTGCTACGAGTGATTTTAAAACCCTTTCGTTTGAGATGGATAGATATGCAAGTGATGAGCAGCTTGCTATGGTTAGTGCTCCTGCACTTGTGGTTGTATTAACTTGCTTTATATTATTAGTTATATTTAATTTGATTAAGGAAAGAAAATGAATTATTTTGAGTTTAAAAATGTGAGTTTTGGATACGAAAAGCCACTTTTTACAAATCTTAGCTTTAGTCTAAAACAAGGAGAAAAATTAGCCATACTAGGAGAAAGCGGCAGTGGTAAAAGTACAATTTTAAAGCTAATTGCAGGATTTAACGAGCTAAAACAAGGAGAAATCTTTTTAGATAATGAAAATATTAGCAAAATTCCAGCTTATAAAAGAAATATAGGATTTTTATTCCAAGATTATGCTTTGTTTCCGCATTTAAATGTATTAGAAAATGTTATGTTTGGTATAAAAGATAAAGATAAAAAACAAATTGCCTTAGATATTTTAAATTCTTTAGATATAAAAAATCTTTTTAATTCTTATCCTAAGACTTTAAGCGGTGGTCAACAACAACGCGTTGCACTTGCAAGGTGTATTGCTCAAAAGCCTAAATTATTGCTTTTAGATGAGCCTTTTTGTGCATTAGATGCTAATTTACGCTCTAGTGTTAGGACATTTGTTTTGGATTTTTTGAATAATTTAAATCTAACTTGCATTATGGTAACTCACGATTTAGCTGATGTGAATGCTTTTAAATCTTCGGTTTTAACATTGAAATGTGTATAAACTACACACTTTTTGAATTTTTTTACAAAAAGTTATTAAAAATGTTAAAAATTATTTTAAAATGAGCTTTTTAAAATTAATCAAAGGATTATTATGAGAACGCAAAACAACTCATTTTCGCTTGTTATTTTAACAGCGTTATTTTTTATGATGGGCTTTTTAACCGTTTTAAACGATATTTTAATCCCACATCTTAAAGAACTTTTTGAATTAACTTATTTTCAATCATCTTTAGTTCAATTTTGCTTTTTTGGAGCGTATTTTATAACTTCTGCATTTTTTGGTAAGCTAATTCAAAAAATTGGCTATCAAAATGGTGTTGTAGGTGGATTTTTATTAGCCGCATTAGGTGCTATTTTATTCTATCCTGCAGCAGGAACTCATAGTTATGCTATATTTTTAGGTGCTTTATTTGTTTTAGCTAGTGGGGTAGTGTTACTTCAAGTTACAGGAAATCCGTTCGTTACTTTATTATCACCTAGTGGTAAAGAAGCAAGAAATTTAGCTTTAGTTCAAGCATTTAATTCACTTGGAACAACCGTTGGACCATTTTTTGGTAGCTTATTTATCTTAAGTTCAACTACAAATTTAAGCTTAGAAGAAAAAATAAGCTCAGTTCAATTACCTTATTTAGGAATTGCAGTTGCACTAATTGTTTTAGGAATTTTTGTGAAGTTTTTCATAAAATTACCTGATGTAAGAATTACAGCAGAAGAAATTAGCGAAAACGCACACGATACAAGAACAAGTGCTTGGCAATATAAACACTTGGTTTTAGGTGCTATTGGAATTTTTTGCTATGTTGGTGCTGAAGTTGCTATCGGCTCATTTTTAATTCTTTATTTAATGCCTATTTTAAATATCACTCAAGTAGAAGGTGCTAGTATGATAGCTTATTATTGGGGTGGAGCTATGGTAGGTCGCTTTATTGGAAGTTATATAATGAATTATATTAAACCTGCTTATTGTTTAGCATTCAATGCAGTTATTGCTATGACGCTTTTATTGTGTGCTATTTTAATTGGTGGAGAATTGGGTGCTTACGCAGTTTTAGGTGTTGGATTTTTTAACTCTATTATGTTTCCAACTATTTTTTCACTTGCTACAAATGGACTTGGTCGCTGCACTTCTCAAGCTTCAGGAATTATTTGTATAGCAATCGTTGGTGGAGCTATTATCCCTCCTATTCAAGGAATACTTGCTGATATTGTTAATTTACATATATCTTTCATTATTCCTGCGATTTGCTATTTATATATTTTATTCTTTGCAGTTAAAGGCTATAAATGCAAATAAGAATTTGAATTCAGATTTTTCTGAATTCAAATCTTAAATCTTAACCATAAAAATCCAAGCACAGCAGAACAACAACTAGCACTTAAAACTGCTAATTTTGCACTATTAAAAATTGCTTCATTTCCTTCAAAAACTAATGTATTTATAAAAAAGCTCATTGTAAAGCCAATTCCTGTTAATATACTAGCTCCGTATAAAATCTTTTTGCTAGATGGTAAGGTTGCACCTAGTTTATTAGCAAGTAAGCAAAAACTAAATACTCCTAATTGCTTTCCAATAAATAAACCAAAAAATATTCCAAAAAATACACTATTTAAATTATCTAAATTAAACTCAAGCAATACCCCAGCATTAAATAAAGCAAATATAGGCAATATTGCATAATTTACATAAGGGGTTAAATCGTGCATAATTTGCTCTAAAAATTCTTTATTGTCTTTAGTATGTAAAGGGATAAAAAATGCGCAAAGCATTCCAGCTAAAGTAGTATGAACTCCACTTTCTAAAACACAAACCCAAATAAAAGCACCTACTATTAAATAAAACATTTTGTAAGTGCAATGGAAAATATTTAATATAAATAATAACCCAACACCAATAGAGCCTAAAACAAGAGAAATATATAAAAGGTCATTTGTATAAAATATCGCAATTATAATAATTGCAGCAATATCATCAAATATTGCAAGGCTTAATAAAAATACTCTTACACTATTTGGAACATAGTTTTTTAGCATTAATAAAATAGCAATAGCAAACGCTGTATCAGTTCCTGTTGGAATTGCAAATCCACTTAATCTATAAGTATCAAAAAAATTAAATATAGAATATATTAAAGCAGGAACCATAATTCCACCTAAAGCACCAGCAAGTGGTAATAATCTTTTGCTATTTGTATTTAGTTCTCCGCATAGAATTTCTTTTTTTACTTCAAGTCCAATCCAAAAGAAAAATATAGCAACCAATCCATCATTTACCCATAAAAACAATGGTTTGCTTAAAGAATAATCTAAAAAGCTAATAGATGCTCTAGCTTCTAAACAAGCATTGTAAAATTCACTAAATGAAGAATTTTTTAAAAATATTGCTAAAAATGTCATAAATAATAATAAAAATGCAGGTAAAAGTTCGTTGTTTTTGATTTTTGATAACATTTCTCTCCTTTTAAATAAATTAAATAAAACATTCTTAGTAAAAAATGCTTGATTTAAAGAATTGTAAAGGTTTTAAAAGCGATATTTACTCTGATAA
>NZ_JAHCZC010000140.1:0-1796 GCF_018501135.1 Campylobacter sp. 2018MI13
CTTTAGTATTTACTTCTTTTGCTAATGAAGTTAATTCAATTGCAAAAGATATTGAAGTGACTGCAAATGTGAAATTAAAAAATAATTCAACTCTTAGTATTATGAATAATTCTAATTTTAGTGGTTCTATAATCACAGAAGATGATAATTCTACTTTAAACTTAAATAATGCAAATATTGATGCAAATATAAATGTAGCTAATTTAAATGCTAGCAAGACTAATTTTATGTTTAGTTTAAACAATACTCTAATATCAAGTATAAGCACACTAGGTGGGCAAAATACTTTTATGATTAAACCTGATTTAGCTAATGCTAATAAGTTTTTATTAGCAAGTCTTGTAAATACTAATAACACTATTAATAATGATTATTTAAAAGCACTTGATTATAAAGAAAATATCAGTATTTATACACCTAATGTTGAGTTTGTTAATGAAAATGGCAAAGCTAATTGGTATTTAGTAAAAGTAAATAAAGAAGATATTGAAAATACAACTCCTATTGTGCCAGAAACAAAGCCAGAACCTACTAAACCTAACGATGATTTAAATAAGCCTAGTGTTAAAGATTATTTCTTCGTTCAAGAAAATAAAGAAGTTACACAAATGATTGATAGCTCGTTAAATCAAGTATTTTTTAGCTATGTATTAGAATGGAATAACTTGCAAAAAAGAATGGGAGAATTAAGAAATAATACAGATGCAAATGCTGGAATTTGGTTTAGAGCTTATACAGGTCAAAGCTCTTACGAACACGCAAACAAGACTAAGTTTTATGAAATGCAATTAGGTGCTGATAAATTAAATCAAGGCAATAATTATGTAAATTACACAGGGCTTATTTTTAATGCTAGTAAATATAGTTTAAGTGATAATTTAGATGGCAGTATAAAAGGTTATGGTTTTGGAGCATACTCTAGCACTATATATGATAATGGATTGTATTTTGATGTAATAGCAAAATATATAAATTATAAAAATGATTTTAATTTATATGTTAAAAATCAAAACGAAGTTACAAATTCTTTAAAACCAAATAATTCTTATACTTTTTTAGCTAGTGCTGAGATTGGATATAGAAAAGATTTTAATAATTTTTAGTTAGAACCACAAATTGAATTAATAACAGGTTATGTAAGTAAGCAAGAATTAACAAGTAGTGATAAAAAATTATATTTACAATCAGATTCTTTTATCCCACTTAATTTAAAAACAGCTATCTTTACAGGTTTTAATAAAAATGATTTATCACTTAGAGCAGGCGTTGGACTTGCTAGCGATTTGGTAAATAATTCTAAGAAAACTATAAAAGATTTAGATACTATAAGTATTAATAATGGTAAAAGAGATTCAAGAGTATTTGTTAATTTATCAAGCTCTTATAAGCTAAATAATCGTTCAAATATAGGCTTAGAATTTGAAAAAACATTCGGTGGTAATCTAAACATAGATTATAGCTTTAACCTAGTATATAGATATAACTTCTAATCTTCTTTCATCACAATAAGATAAAAATTATTGTGATGAATTATTTATAAATTTATTATTTTATAAATAAAATTTACTTTTGATTATATTTTTTATTTAATATATTTTTAATTTATAATTAAAGTTAATATCATAAAATCACTGATTAAATCTTAAAAAAAGGACTTATTATGCGTATTTTGCTTTTATTGGTGTTTTTTTCAATTTCATTAGTTGCTAATGTTGGAAGTATTGTAAATTATGTAGGAGATGTTGAGGTTTTAAGAAATCAATCAACAATTAATGTAAATCATAAAAATTATGAGC
>NZ_JAHCZC010000141.1:0-1760 GCF_018501135.1 Campylobacter sp. 2018MI13
GTTATTTTAAATAGTTTTATTGTTAATTTTAAATATATCAATTATTTCAACGTCAATCTTTGATATCTAAACAAGTGATCAAGAGCCATTTAAAACTTTCTTATATATAAGTTTTAAATCATTCACTTCATTATTTTATTTATTTTTTAATTTTTCATAATTAAAAAATAATCATTTAAATTATGGAGAGTTTGATCCTGGCTCAGAGTGAACGCTGGCGGCGTGCCTAACACATGCAAGTCGAACGATGAAGTCTAGCTTGCTAGACGGATTAGTGGCGCACGGGTGAGTAATGTATAGCTAACTTGCCCCTTACAAGAGGACAACACTTAGAAATGAGTGCTAATACTCTATACTCCGCTCTAACATAAGTTAGGGTGGGAAAGTTTTTCGGTAAGGGATAGGGCTATATTGTATCAGCTAGTTGGTAAGGTAATGGCTTACCAAGGCTATGACGCATATCTGGTCTTAGAGGATGATCAGACACACTGGAACTGAGACACGGTCCAGACTCCTACGGGAGGCAGCAGTGGGGAATATTGCTCAATGGGGGAAACCCTGAAGCAGCAACGCCGCGTGGAGGATGACACTTTTCGGAGCGTAAACTCCTTTTTTACAAGAAGAATACTGACTGTATTGTAAGAATAAGCACCGGCTAACTCCGTGCCAGCAGCCGCGGTAATACGGAGGGTGCAAGCGTTACTCGGAATCACTGGGCGTAAAGGGCGCGTAGGCGGAGTAGTAAGTTGGATGTGAAATCTAATGGCTTAACCATTAAACTGCATTCAAAACTGCTATTCTAGAGTAAGGGAGAGGCAGATGGAATTAGTAGTGTAGGGGTAAAATCCGTAGATATTACTAAGAATGCCAATTGCGAAAGCGATCTGCTAGAACTTAACTGACGCTAAGGCGCGAAAGCGTGGGGAGCAAACAGGATTAGATACCCTGGTAGTCCACGCCCTAAACGATGTATGCTAGTTGTTGGAATGCTAGTCATTTCAGTAATGCACCTAACGGATTAAGCATACCGCCTGGGGAGTACGGTCGCAAGATTAAAACTCAAAGGAATAGACGGGGACCCGCACAAGCGGTGGAGCATGTGGTTTAATTCGAAGATACGCGAAGAACCTTACCTGGGCTTGATATCCTAAGAACCTTGTAGAGATACGAGGGTGCTAGCTTGCTAGAACTTAGAGACAGGTGCTGCACGGCTGTCGTCAGCTCGTGTCGTGAGATGTTGGGTTAAGTCCCGCAACGAGCGCAACCCACGTATTTAGTTGCTAACAGTTCGGCTGAGCACTCTAAATAGACTGCCTTCGCAAGGAGGAGGAAGGTGTGGACGACGTCAAGTCATCATGGCCCTTATGCCCAGGGCTACACACGTGCTACAATGGCATATACAATGAGAAGCAATACCGCGAGGTGGAGCAAATCTATAAAATATGTCTTAGTTCGGATTGTTCTCTGCAACTCGAGAGCATGAAGCCGGAATCGCTAGTAATCGTAAATCAGCTATGTTACGGTGAATACGTTCCCGGGTCTTGTACTCACCGCCCGTCACACCATGGGAGTTGATTGTGCTTTAAGTCGGAATACTAAACTAGTTACCGCCCACAGCAAAATCAGCGACTGGGGTGAAGTCGTAACAAGGTAACCGTAGGAGAACCTGCGGTTGGATCACCTCCTTTCTAGAGTACATACTCTTTAACTCACACTAAAGAGTAATAATAAATATTTCAAGAGCTCTTGAGAGCTTGTTT
>NZ_JAHCZC010000142.1:0-1722 GCF_018501135.1 Campylobacter sp. 2018MI13
ACTATCAGCAATTGCCATACCTGAAGCATCATCAGCAGCAGAGTTAATTCTAAAACCTGAGTTTAACTTATTTAAAGAACTGTCAATTGATCTATTGTTCATAGATGCGTTTGCATGAGCGCTTAGCGCCGCCACGTTTGTGTTAATTCTGAATCCCATAATTTTCTCCTTAAAAAAATAATTGTCTTGATTTCCTTATCAAGTTACAACTATATCGGTGTGCTAAAAAATAACTTTAGGGGTGATATGAAAAAATTTTTAAAAATGTGATTGTGATGTGGGGATAGGTGGCTTTTTGTGATTTTTTCTGTTAGGAAAAAATCGTAAAAAGCCTTGTGTTAGCTCGTTTTTAAACGAGCTAACCGAAATGAATAGGATTTTAGAGTGTGAAATTTCACGGAATTTGAAATTAGAATTAGGATTTTGTGAAAAACTTGTGAAAATGTGAAATATTTGTGAAAAGTTTTGATGAAAGACCCGCAAAAGCGGGGGGGGGCGACCCATTCGCCCCTAAGATGTGATGAGATGTTATACAAAATTGATTAATATTTTTAAAAGCTTGCTTATATTTTTATAATATATTGATTGTCGTTTAAACCCATTGATTTTAGATTTATATTTGGATATTTATTTAGTAATGTATTTAAGTCATTATAAAAGGTGTTTTTAGGATTTATAGTTTGTAGTAAATAAATTATTACATTTAAAAATGCAAAAATTTTTTGATTATTTAAATCTTTATTTTGAAAAAAGTCATTTTTGCTAGGAATTTTTAAGACTACGGCTAGAGTTTTATTCCATAATCTTGAATGATGTGCGCAAATATTTCTTACAAGCGTTGCTATATGTAACCAATTTACCAAAATGGATTTATTTATATTAAAAATATCAGAAATTTTCTTTTGCTCGTTTGTCTGCAATAATGCGTAAAAGTTAGATAAAGTGCCAAACGACATTACTTCTACAATTGCCCATAATGGTATTTCATTATAATTATCTAAAAAATGCTTTATAAAGCTTTCGTTAGAGCGTTTTACTTCCTTAAATATCGTATCTATAAGGCTTTTGTGTGTTTTAATGTTTTTATGATTTTGTGTAAAATTTAACTCACATAAATATCCTGTAGCACCAAAGGATAATGTATGGTAGTATGCAATTTGTGTTCTAAAATATAGCTCAATTGTCTGCAAAGCATTAGAAACTAGAGCTTTTAGCTCCATATCAAAATCATACAAATAAATAATATCCGTGAAATTAGTATTTTTAATAAAATTCTTATTATCATCATAAAAAGGTAAAAAATATGCACTTAATCTGTAATAATTTAAATTTCTTAATTTTTCTAAAGCAAAATCTTCATTTAAAATAGTTAAATTTTTAGATCTTAACAATTCTAATTGTTCTTGCCAAGTTCTGTGGGGTTTATTATATGTTTTTTTATCCATAATCAGCTTTCAAATGTCCCTAAGGGTTGCGCATTGTTAAGAGGCTCTTAGGGAACTGTCGGAAATATATTAACATTTTTTATTCTAATAAGTCAACAAAAATGCTGAAAAATAAAATAAAAATATTAATTTTTTACTTAAACAATCTTCTCAAACCCCCACTAGCTAAGCGCTCATGCAAACGCATCTATGAACAATAGATCAATTGACAGTTCTTTAAATAAGTTAAACTCAGGTTTTAGAATTAACTCTGCTGCTGATGATGCTTCAGGTATGG
>NZ_JAHCZC010000143.1:0-1660 GCF_018501135.1 Campylobacter sp. 2018MI13
TGTTTTTAAGCTTGATAAATATACTTTATATGTTCCAACTTCCCAACCACTACCATCTACTCTGTTTGTTAAATCAGGAGTATATGTAAATGTTCCATCTGGTGCAGCTTGGAATTCTTTCATAATTGCTTCATCTTTACCTGTAGCATTATTTGGTTTTACAAATAATAATACTAAAGTATCATTAGCAACTGATTTACCTATAAATGTTGGAGTAGTATCAAATGTTCTACCACCATTTGGAATTTCAGTTAAGTTGTTGAAATATCCATCTTCATCGCCTTGGAATACTTTAAATTCTAAAGTGCCTTCTTTAGTAGGTTGATTATTGTTGCTATCTACAACTACATCACTTGTAGCATTGTTATCATTAGCTACTTCATCTTTAGCTGTATTTAAATCTAAACTAAATGAGTATTCTTTCATTTCTCCTGTTTTTAAGCTTGATAAATATACTTTATATGTTCCAACTTCCCAACCACTACCATCTACTCTGTTTGTTAAATCAGGAGTATATGTAAATGTTCCATCTGGTGCAGCTTGGAATTCTTTCATAATTGCTTCATCTTTACCTGTAGCATTATTTGGTTTTACAAATAATAATACTAAAGTATCATTAGCAACTGATTTACCTATAAATGTTGGAGTAGTATCAAATGTTCTACCACCATTTGGAATTTCAGTTAAGTTATTAAAGAATCCATCTTCATCGCCTTGGAATACTTTAAATTCTAAAGTGCCTTCTTTAGTATCTAACTTAGCGTTTATTGTGCCAACATTACTAATATTTCCAGCTTCATCTTTAGCTACTAATTCTAATTTTTCACCATCTTTTACATCATTTAATGTTGCTTTAAAGTTACCATCAGCATCAGCTTTTACTTCAGTTTTACCATTTATTGTTACCACTGCATTTGGCTCTGTTTTACCTTCTACAACATAATTACCATTTAAATCTGGAGTTCCTGTTAATTCTCCTAATAATGGAGCTGTAGTGTCTATTGTCGTTGTAGCAACATCAGATACTATTTTATCATTTACATTATAAGTTACTTCTACCTTAACTTCTCCATCTTTTTCTGGAGTATAAGTAGTTGTAAATGAGCCATCTTTATTAAATGTAACATCAACAACTTTATCATTAATTTTAACAAGAGCTTTATTTTCAACAAATTCAACAGCATTTCCATTAGCATCAACTGGTTTAATTGTTCCACTAATTGTAAGAACCTTATTATTATTTAAAGTATTTTCAACATTAACACCATTGCCTGCAATTTCAACATCAACTTTAGCATCTACTTCTTTACTTGCAGCTTCTAATATAGTAACAACATCTGCTTTACCTTCAAATTTAACTTGAATTAAACCAATATTATTACCAATAATATTCGCATCAAGATTGATTGTAAATGTGCCATCTGCATCAATGTGTCCAACAACTTTAATATCATTTACAACGCTATTTAATATATTACTTTGAATATCAAATTCGTAATCTCCTGCTACGCCTTGATAATTTTCTAATTTACCTTTAAGCACTAAGCTATTGCTATCAACTGTTGCTGAATGATCTTTTATAGTATCATCACCATTTACTTCTGTAATAACAAGTTTATCAAATACTGGAGCTACTGGCTTATCTTCAGGTTTAACTTCT
>NZ_JAHCZC010000144.1:0-1632 GCF_018501135.1 Campylobacter sp. 2018MI13
TAATAGGGTTAGAGTTGTACTTAAAGCCTTTCACGGACTTATTTTACCTAAGGAGCATTATTGTTGGCGCCTAATGGCTGGGGTTGTAGGTGTAAAACACAGGTTTTAAGTCTTGATGAAGCTAAAGATAATGAAGCTATAAATTTTTATAAAATATATTATTTTATAAATATTTTTATTTTAAAAATAATACAAACTAGTTTAAAGGTGAAATTTTATTTTTAGTGTATTATTAATTTATAATTTACAAAAACAAGTATGAAAGTTTATGAAAAAATTATTTTTTATATTTTTATGTTTTACGATATTAAATGCTGATATAAAAAGCTTAAAAGATAGCTGTTATGATGGAGATTTTGAAGCTTGCGGGGCTTTAGCTTTAATGTATGCTAAAGGTGATGGTGTGAGTATGGATAAAAAAACAGCAGCATTTTTTTATGCACAAGCTTATAATATTTTATCCGAAGAGCCTAAAAGTGAACCTAATTTTCATAAACAAAATGCAGCTAATTTATCAATAATAATTTCTGATATTTCTGCTTTTTATGTAGCACAAGGTAGATTTGCTAAGATTAGCGATATGACTTATGCACTCATAAATCCTAATGAGAGTTTTTAATAAATGGCATTGCTTATATAAAAGTAAGTGCTAAATATGGTATTTTGCGTATTAAAAATATAAATGCAAATGATAAAAATTGTAAAGAATTTTTCGCAAGTGATGAAGCAAAAAAGCTGCTAGATAAAGATTTAAACAAAGTTAGTGAGATTGAATATGACTTTAGTGATAATAAAATCTTATTTTAAGAATTATTATAAAAATTATGATTTAGATTTCTACTCTTTAAAAATCAAATTCCTGATTGAAATTCTAGAGCATTAAAAGTATTTAAAAGCTAAGTTTAGCTTAATTTTATTGTTAAAATAAATTAGACACTAAAATGTTTGAAATCCCATAATATGTTTTTAAGAGTTTAAGTTATTGCATTTTATCAATGAAGCTTGGAATTTATCCTTAAAATAAATTCCAATAAATCTTAAATTGTAATAACTAAAATTTGTACATATACCAAGTATTGTTTATCTTTGTAAGTTCCGCCATTTTAGAAAAACTTTTACCATTATTAAATGTTAATTTATATCTAACTCCAGCTGAGCCTTCTAATTCAAAATCTAAGATTGTTTCTATTGATTTAATACCACCTTATTCTTTAATGCCCTTTGCTTTATAAGACATTTTTTCTAATAAAATATTTTTTTCATCTTCTGATTTAAAATTAAAGCACTTAACAGCTTGTTTATCTTCTTCAATCACTCACTTCAAACATTTTTTAACTACAATATCTGGAGTATCATCAGCTTTAGGAGTATCACTCCCACAAGCAACTAACATAGATGCAAATATTGCAAAACTTAATAATTTTTTCATTTAATCTCCTTTTGATTTGGTTTAAAGCCTAATGTTTTGCATTATGCTTTTTGTAAAATCAGTATAATAGCCCCCCCACATTCTTAATCTTTACTTAATTTGTATTTGAATTTATTTTTTATAATTTGAAAGGTTGTAGTAGAATTAGGTTTGCAATTTAAACTCTATTTTGCATATATTCTAAGTATTTTAGTGTTTTTAAT
>NZ_JAHCZC010000145.1:0-1602 GCF_018501135.1 Campylobacter sp. 2018MI13
GAATTTATTTTTTATATTATTAATTAGCTTTTTATCCACACCAATTTTTGCAATATCGGGATTTTTTGCTGTAATTTTATTTATTGCATTATTTTCTAAATTCTTTTTATATTTATCATCAAATAATTCATTAATATCGCTAATATTTAAAGAGTTAAAATCCCCTATCCCAAGCAAAAAAGCTCCATTTTGCTCTTTTTTTACTATTACTTCTTTATCAAAACCAAAAACACTAAAGCCTTTTATAGTATATACAGCAAAATCTTTACTTAAATCCTTACTACTCCTTGCTAAAAGTAAAGGAAAAAATCCTAAATTATTTTGATAATTTACAATTTTTATATCATTATTTACGCCTTTTATCTCTTCATCAACGACAATAGCCCCACTAAAACCATCATTAAAATAAAGAACAAAATTATTATTATTAGCTTCTAGTGTTTTAGCTCTAAAACCACCATAAATTGATGAAGAATTTAAAATCAAATTATCAAAAATCATATTTTTTGAATTAATTGTAGAATTATTGATTTTCGCATTTTTTACTTTTAATTCTTCATTAGCTAAATTACTATAAGCAATCTCAATATCCCCACCTAAAATATCAGCATTAATAGCAGATGCGTTAGCATAAAAATACGCATTATCGCTTTGAGTAATGGTATTATTAAAAGTAGATTTATAACTTGTAAAAAATCCACTATTATTTATCTTTTCAAAACTAGAATAAATACTATCTACATTTAAAGTATTTTCTAATTGATTTTTAAACTTAAAATTGCTTCCTACTAAATCGCCATTATTAATAACCCTATCATTAAAGGTAATATCATTTCCTATAACCCAGCCATTAATATCATTATCTAATTCTTTATTAAAAGTAGTAATATCACCTAAAATCATACCATCATTATAAGTATTTGCAAAAGTTAAATTCTCTCCAGAAATAGTGCTATTTTGATTATTTTTTAGATTATTTTTAAATTCTAAAAAATCCCCATTGATAGTATCATTATTGATTACTTCGCCAATAAATTCTGCATTATTTACATCCATAACAGCATTATTAATCACTTCATTAAAACTAGCTTTATTATCTATAAAAATATATGAATTATTTTCTAAAGTTGATTTAAATGATAAATTATTTCCAGATATAAGCCCATCAGTATCATTTAAAACATCTCCATTAAAAGTATTGTTATCTCCAAAAATCCAGCCTTCTTGAAAGTTAATAAAATCATAAAAAATATTATCATCTCCATAAATTAAGCCATAATTTTGCATATTAAAAAAATTATTATGATTAGCTTCTATCATTCCATCATATAGATTAAAAAACTCTTGATTTGTAGTAGTATTGGTGCTTAAGAAATATCCATTATTAACAAACATTTGAATATTATGAAATGAGCCTTCAAAAAATCCACCATTATACACCTCGTTAAAAGTAGAAAAATTACCACTTAAAGTAGCACCAAAATTATTATTAAAAACACCAGAAAATTGATTTTTATCACTATTTATGACGCCTTCATTATCTATATCTTCATTTGTAATTATCTGATTTGAAATCACTTCATTTTCATTGATAATTAAAGC
>NZ_JAHCZC010000146.1:0-1588 GCF_018501135.1 Campylobacter sp. 2018MI13
TTTTTAATTCAATTAATTGTGGATTTGCAGGATTTAGAGTAATTCTTGCTTTTAAATCTCCGCTTTCAATTGCTGCTGCTGTTTGAACGCTTTGTTCTACTGCGTTTGTATCTTGAGTAAGTGAGTTAATTGTTCTTTCAATGTTTTCATTAATAGCTTTAGCCATATCTCCGAATTCATCTTTAGAATTTAAATCAATCTTACTTGCTGTTTTTCTTTCGTGATTTATTAGTGAAAATACTTCTCTTAAGCCTTTTTGAATGATTTCAAGTGGGCGTAAAGATTGCTTGATTAATAAATATAAAATAGCTGAAATTATTAGCAATGAGATGATAAACATTGTTAGGTTTTGTTTTAATAAATTATTTAAATTTTCATCAAAATCTTTGTTTTCATTAGTGCTACAAATTGTCCAATTTAATTTATCATAAGTTGTACAAACTGCATTTTTATCATGGTTTTCAAAATTGTATTCAATAGTTTTAAACCCGTTATAATCTTGTGCTTTAGACAATTCTTGTTTAATTGTGTCTATAACAGGATTTTGTTTTAATTCATACTTTGGATTTATATGTAAAGTAAATTGATTGTGTGTATCAAATGCAAATATCGCATTTGTAGCTGAGTATTTTAGTTTTAATACACTATCTTTTAATGGTTTTAGAGTTAAGTCTCCGCCAATTACTCCAATAATTTTTCCATTTTGCATAACCGGAGCATAAATTGTCGCTATAACTGTCTTTAATCTATCATCATAATAAATATCGTCACTTAAATTTACAACTTTATCAACTAAAGCTTCTTTAAACCAATTACGTTCCCTAGCATCAAAATCCTTAATTATATGTGCTGCTTCTTCATTACCCTTATAGAATGTTTTGCCATCTTTAACCTTAGCAAAATATAAAGCATTAAGTCCTGATGGAGAATATAATAAATTTAGTCTTCTTAAAATCATATCTTCATCTGTATCAATATTAACTTCTTCAATAGCTTTAGCAAATTTTGTTAAAAAATTCATCTTACCAGAGAAATATGAATCTACATAGAGCATTGTAGCTTCAAGTGTTTTTTGTTTACCTAAATTAGAATAATTTACAGCGTCATTTTTAGAACTGTTATAATTTAGCAACCCTAATAGAATAAAACAAATAACTAATGGAATGCTTACTAATAGTGGTATTTTGTTAGTTAATTTCATAGATTTTCCTTTAAAAGTAATTGCTTAAATGAAAGATTATAGATATTAAGAATTAATTAAAACTTAATCTTTGTGTTTTGTATTTTTAAATAGTAGTAAAAATTCACTCCCTTTATTTAGCTCGGAATTTAACATTATTTTAATTTTATGTATTCTAGCTATCTTTTTTACTATTGAAAGTCCTAAACCTGTGCCTTTTATTTGCTTGTTTCTGCTTATTTCTTGTCTAAAAAATCTCTCATATATTCTATTTTGAATATCCTTGCTAATGCCTATACCAGTGTCTTTTATGGATAAAACTATGTGTTTTTTGTTTATATTTAAACTAATAATTATTTTGCCATTATCTATATTATATTTAATCGCATTATCAATTATATTATAAAG
>NZ_JAHCZC010000147.1:0-1318 GCF_018501135.1 Campylobacter sp. 2018MI13
TCGTTATGTAGTTTATATGCTGAAAAAATTGAGATTAATGCAAAAATTTTTGAAGGTAATAAAGATAATCAAACTGGGGTATTTAGCAAAGATGTTAGTATAAGGCAAGGTAAAGATTATTTAAATTGTCAAATATTGACAATAAGAACAAATAAGGATAATAAAATTGCTAGCTATGAAGCACAATATGTAACAAGTTTTTCTATAAGTCTAAATAAAGATAATTTCAAAGGTAAAGCAGATAAGATTATTTATGATGTAAATAAAAATACTTATGAGCTTATAGGGAATGTTAAAATTACAGAAAATAACAAAGAATTATCAGCAGATTATATTTATATAAACCAAAATGATGGAACATATAAAGTAAAAAGCGATAAAGCTAATAAGCCAGTTAAATTAATTTTTGAGATAGCAAAATGAATATAGTAAGTGCAAAATTTTTAATATCTTGTGAAAAATATTTTCAAACACAAGAATATAATTTGGGTGAAATTGCTTTTTTAGGTCGTTCTAATGTAGGTAAAAGCTCTTTAATAAATGCTTTAGCAAATCACAAAGGTCTTGCAAAATCATCTTCAACTCCAGGAAAAACTCAATTAATTAATTTTTTTGAAGTTACATTTGCGGATAAAAACAAATTGATTTTAATAGATTTACCAGGTTTTGGATATGCAAGGGTTTCTAAGGATAAAAAAGCTGCTTGGAACAAGAATTTAAATGAATTTTTACAAAAAAGAAAAGAAATAAAATGCTTTATTCATTTAATAGACTCAAGACACGATAATTTAGATATAGATGAAGGTGTTTATGAATATTTACAAGATTTTATGAATGAAAATCAAATTTATATAAAGGTTTTTACAAAAATTGATAAATTAAATCAGAGTGAATTTTCAAAGCTAAAATCAAAATATAAAGATGCAATTTATGTATCAAGTGCTAGTAAAAAAGGTATAGATAAATTGCAGGAAAAAATATATGAGTTTATTAAATGAAAGAACGAGTTGGATTAAGCTATTATATAACAATATTTGTTTTATTTTTTTACCAATTACTATGCTCTATTACATTTTTTTTACCACCTTTACTCGGAGTTTTTTTTGTATTTTTGATTATACATTTTAAAAAAAGTGGTTTTGATAAAACTAGTTTGCTTATTATTTTATATCTATGTCTTATTGAAATAACCCACGGATTAGTGCTGTTTAGCACTACAATAGCGTTTTTAATATTTTTTTATTATTTTTATGATAAGTTGATTTACAAGCTTAAAAATAGAGATATTTTGATAATTATTTTTATAATATTTGTATAT
>NZ_JAHCZC010000148.1:0-1284 GCF_018501135.1 Campylobacter sp. 2018MI13
GTAAATTTTATTATCAAAATGAAAAAAGTTTATGGCAATACTTAAACCCTGATGAAAAAAAAGTTTATATTACTAAAAATGAAGTTGTAATAATTGATGATGACTTAGAACAAGTAATTATTAGTAAAGAACAAATTGATTTAGCAAATATTTTAAAAAATGTTTCTTTATATGAAAAAAAAGAAGATTTTGTAATCTATAAAGCTAAGTATGATAATATAATTTATTATGTAAAAGTGCTTAATAATCTTTTAACAAATATAAGTTATAAAGATGAATTAGATAATCAAGTAAGCATAGATTTTATAAATTCAAAAATTAATTTAAAAATAAATGATGATATTTTTAAATATAGTATTCCAAAAAATTATGATGTAATAAGGTGAGGTTATGGTAATAGATATTGATTTAAAAGATAAAGCATATAAAGTTTATATAGATGAAGAATTAAAAATAAATAAAGATTATGTAATTTTAACTAATACAACTTTAGAAAAACTATACTTAAATGATATTTTACAAAAAATAGGAAAACAACCAAAAGCGATAATAGTTATACCAGATGGAGAAGAATACAAAAATCAAGAAAGCGTTAATTATATTTTAGAAGAACTATTTAAGGCTGAAATTAGTAGAAGTGATTTGCTAATTAATCTTGGCGGTGGGGTAATTAGCGATATTGGTGGCTTTGTAGCTAGTATTTATAAGCGTGGAATAAAACATATAAATATAGCTACAACCTTACTTGCTAGTGTTGATGCAGCAGTAGGTGGTAAAACAGGCATAAACAATGCTTATGGTAAAAATCTAATAGGCACATTCAAGCAACCTAGTGCTGTTTATATTTTCACAAATTATTTTAAGACTTTAAAAAAGGCTGAATTAAGTGCTGCTATGGCTGAAGTTATTAAAATGGCTGTTTGTTTTGATTTGGATTTTTATAACAAATTAAGCAAATTAAGTTTTGATGATATTTTTGATAATATCTTAGAATTTGTAGAAAAATCAATAAAAATTAAAGCAAATGTGGTAATAAATGATGAGTTTGAAGATAATCTTAGAATGAAACTAAATTATGGTCATACTTTTGCTCATGTTATAGAAAATGAGACGAATTATAAAGGCTATTTACACGGAGAAGCTGTTGCTATTGGTATGGTTATGGCTAATAAATTGGCTTGTAATTTAGGTTTAATTTCAAAAGAATTTGAAATAAGTATTTTAAATACTTTAAAGAATTTTAATCTACCTACATTTTATAAAATCAATTCATCTTCTAAATTC
>NZ_JAHCZC010000149.1:0-1282 GCF_018501135.1 Campylobacter sp. 2018MI13
GATAAATATTCTTAAAGATAATTTTGCTTTAAATTGCGAATTTGCATAACCTAAAAATCCACCATCTAAATAAAATAATCTTGAATTATCATTCATAAAAATAGTAGTTTTGCTTGAAAAATTTGAATTCTGATAAAAAATATTAGCATCATTATGAAAAACTAAAATAGAATTATTATCAAGTTCTATATTTGTTTTTAAACTAGAAGTGCCTTTATATATTTTTTGATTTGATTGAGAACTTAAAGTAGCCTTAGAATTAAATAATTTAAAGCTTTGAGCGTAATTATCTTGATTTACAAAACCACCACCTAAAGTGCTAAGATAAGCAAAAAAATCTTCATTTTCGCTATCTTCTCCAAATCTAGTTGGAACTTGAATTAACCTTTGCATACCTTGTTGGTAATGCTCTTTTAAATGGTTATTTTCAAGTGTTATTTTTAATAAGCTCACTCTAAGCCTTTAAGAAGACAATTTTTCTCAATCCAATTAATAACATCAGACAAACCTTCATCTTTTTTAAGATTTGTAAAGAAAAAGTCTTTATTTTTTCTAAAATGTAAAGTATCGCTTTTCATAATATCAAGATTTGCACCAACATAAGGAGCTAAATCGGTTTTATTAATTATAAATAAATCAGATTTAATCATTCCAGCACCTGCTTTGCGTGGGATTTTTTCACCTTGTGCCACATCAATTACATAAATACTAAAATTAACTAAATCAGGACTAAAAGTAGCAGCTAAATTATCCCCACCACTTTCTAAAAAAAGTAAATCTAAATTAAATTTCTTTTGTAATTCATTTAATGCAGCTTCATTCATTGAAGCATCTTCTCTAATCGCAGTGTGCGGACACCCACCAGTTTCTACACCTATAATTCTTTCTGGTGGTAAAACGCTGTTTTTCGCTAAAAATAAGGCATCTTCTTTTGTATAAATATCATTTGTTACAACACCTATTTCATAATCTTTACTCATAACTCTTACTAATCTTTCTATTAAAAGAGTTTTACCAGCTCCAACAGGACCACCTACACCTATAATGACAGGTTTTTTCATAACAATCCTTTAAAAAAAATTAATTGTAGCTTTTAGTTTAGTTTTATCAAGCTTAAAAATTGCTGAATTATTTAAAATTTAAAAAGTTTATATAATTTTATTATTAATTATTTATTTATAATAATTATATATTATTTAATTTTTATAAATAATTTTCATATTTTGTATAAATTTTGCATAAATTTAAATAAAAAAAAAAAAAAAACAATAAATTATTTATA
>NZ_JAHCZC010000014.1:0-29550 GCF_018501135.1 Campylobacter sp. 2018MI13
ATTTAGAATTAAGTATTAATAATAATTTTGTTAGATTTTTTGAGAAAAAGACTAGCTTTGAGCAAATTGCTTTATTAAAAGAAATTACTAATTTTTATAAAATAAATGCTAGTGAAGAAGCCTTGCAATATCTTCAAAAAAATTATGAATTTGATATATTTAAAGCAGGTTGTGAGCTTTTAAAATATAAAAATCAAACACTAGATTTAAGCACTATTAAAGAGCATTTAGAAAGCGATAATGCTTTAGGGTTTGATGATTTTTTGAGTAATTTTTTAAAGACAAAAGAGCCAAATGAATATATTTATAAAATATTAGAAAATGAAGATGAAATCGCTTTAATCAATAAACTTTATTCAAGTTTAATAAGACTTTTTACAATAAGTGCAAATCTAAAAACAAATGGTAGAATTGATTATAAAATAGCCTTTGGTTATACTCCACCAAGACAAGTTTGCGTAGAATTAGAAAATCAAGCGAGAAAATTATCTAATTTTTACGAAGAAATTTTTGCAATTTTATTAAACACTGAATATGAATTAAAACTAAATAACAATAATTCTTCAAAAGAAATAGCATATTCAAATCTTTTAAAAATATATTTTTTAATAAACTCATAAAATATTAAGATTAAACTGCTAAAATCAAGCCTTGCTTTATGCAAAATTCCTTGCTTAGTAAATCTAGGCTTAATATCCAAAAGGAGAATCATGAGACATTATGAGGTTTTATTCATCGCAAAGCCAACGCTAACTGATGAAGAATTAAAAGCAAGAGTTGAGTTTGTTAAAGAAACTCTAGTAAAAAATGGTGCTGAAATTGCAAATACTATTGAAATGGGTACTAGAAAATTAGCTTACCAAATTGATAAATATGAGCGTGGCGTATATTATGTAATATATTTTAAAGCTCCAGGTTCATTAATTAAAGAACTTGAGCGTGTTTTAAAAATCACTGAAGATGTAATTAGATTTTTAATCGTTAAATACGAAAACAGACGCGAAATCGCTGCGTGGGAAATACTTTCTCAAGGCAAAAGATTAGGTAAAAAAGAAAGCAAAAAAGAAACTAAGGCTGAAACTCCAGCAGAATAAAGGATAAGATATGAATAAGGTTATTCTAATAGGTCGTTTGGTAAGAGATGTAGAAATAAAAACTATTAGTACAACAGGTAGTGCGGTAGTAAATAATGCAATGGCTGTTAGTAGATATAGAAGCTCAAACACAGGCGAAAGAATAGAAGAAACTTTATTTATAGATGTAGTGTTTTATGCTAGATTAGCAGAAATTGTAGGACAATATTTAAGAAAAGGTTCAAAACTAATGGTTGAAGGCTATTTACAACAACAAACTTGGGTAGATACAGCAACCAATCAAAATCGTTCAAAAATTCAACTTGTAGTTGAAAATATGGAAATGTTAGACAACAAACCTGATGAAATGCAAAATAATAATGCTCCTAGAAACAATTATCAAGCAAATAATAACTACAATAGACCTACTCAAAACAATTATCAACAAAATAATTATGCAAGAGAAGAGCAGAATTATCAAAGACAAAATAATTTTGCTGAAGAAAGAAATAATTATAATTATAACTCGGCAGATGATGCAGAGATACCATTTTAAAGGATAAATTATGGCAGAAAAAAGAAAGTATTCAAGAAAATATTGCAAATTTACAGAAGCAAAAGTTGATTTTATTGATTATAAAGATACAGCATTATTAAAACACGCATTATCAGAGCGTTTTAAAATAATGCCAAGAAGATTAACAGGAACAAGCAAAAAACACCAAGAAATGGTTGAGCTAGCTATTAAAAGAGCAAGAGCAGTTGCTTTAATTCCTTATGTATGCGACCGCAAAAACGTAGTTACAAATCCGTTTGAAGGTCTATAATTCTTAGGCTAGATTTTCTAGCCTAATTCTTTTATCATATACAAAAATCAAAATAAATATAGCCAAAGTAATAAACAACTCACTTAAAGCATTTATCACACCTTCACTGCTTGCAAAATAACTATGTGAAAATTCTATAAAATAATGAAGTATCAAAGGCATTGATAATAAAAATAAATAAATACTTCTAAGCCTTATATAAATTGAAATTATAAGTAAAATCAAAAAAGAAACTAAAATATAAAAAATATCTATGAGCTCATAAAGAAGTAACGAGCAAGTAAGGTATAAAATAATGCTAAAAAAATAATATAAATTATCTTTAGCAATTATAAATAATAATATAGATATAAACACAAATGCCATTAAACAAATAAAGAAAAGCTCGTTAGATTGGCTAATAAAACTTAAGGCACAAAATATGCAAAATACAAATATAAACGCATAAAACAAAGCCTTGAAAAAATCTTCTAATTCACAAGCAAGATTAATTTTATCTTTATCAATTAATAAGCTAAATAAAACCACTATAAAAGATGGGATAAATATCACAAAAGAAATAATCTGAAGTCCTGCAAAAGGAATTAATAAAAATATATCATCATATACTGCTTTTTCATCTATAAATATACGAAATATTTTAGTGATATTATCAGGTTTTATAAGCAAGTATAAAGCAAAAAATAAATAATAATAAATATTTAATTTTTTAGTAGAAAAAGAAAAAGCTATGAAAGATTTTTCATTTGATTTAATCTCACTTATTAGCCAGCTTAAAAATATTTTCATATTTTATTCTTTAATTCCTATTAAAATATCGCTCGCTTTTATTAAAACATTTACATTATCACTTATATTTAAATCCATCTTATTTGCACTATCATTGGTTATGCTAGCTGTAATTAAAATTCCATTACAATTAATTTCTATTATGCTATATACCGAACCATTTTTTATACTTACGATTTTGCCATTTAGTTCATTTGCACTACTTAAACGAGTAGCACATTCGTTTTTGCTAACAATTACAGAATTTGCTTTAAATACTGCTATAGCATTATCATTTATTTTTAGATTTAAATCATCTACACTTTCTGTAGTTATTAAAGATTTGATTGTTTTATTGTTTTCTAATTTTGCAGTAACTAATGAAATAATAGGCGAACTCTCAACTTTAGTTATTTGTATTTTTAATATATTTCTTGCACTTAACATAATCTTCCTTTAAATTCATAAATTTCATCTAATAATAAAATAAAACCTATATTAAAAATTAAATGTATAATAGTTAAAAATCATAAAAAGGATATGAATGGGACTAAAAAGTGATGCTTGGATAAAAGAAATGGCATTAAAACACGAAATGATAACTCCATTTTGTGAAGAGAATGTAGGTAAAAATGTAGTTAGCTATGGACTTTCTAGTTATGGGTATGATATTCGTGTTGGGCGTGAGTTTAAAATATTTACAAATGTAAATAGCACTATGATTGACCCTAAGGATTTTAATGATAAAAATGTAGTTGATTTTGTAGGTGATGAGTGTATTGTTCCTGCGAATTCATTTGCACTTGCAAGAACGGTTGAATATTTTAAAATGCCAAGAGATGTATTAGCAATTTGTCTTGGTAAAAGCACATATGCAAGATGTGGAATTATTGTAAATGTTACACCTTTTGAGCCTGGGTTTTGCGGTCATATTACAATAGAAATTAGCAACACCACTCCACTACCTGCAAAAATATATGCAAATGAAGGTATAGCTCAAGTGTTATTTTTACAAGGTGATGAGCCTTGCATTACTTCTTATGCTGATAAAAAAGGTAAATATCAAAATCAAACAGGCATAACTCTTCCAAAAGTTTTAAAGTAATTTATCTTCAAGAATTTGAAAGTGATTTTTCAAATTCTTAAGTTTTATTATTATTCCAAATAATATTTGCATTCTAAAATTATTCTTAGCAAGCACCTTAATCTAAGGCAAATTAAATATTCAATAAAATATTTTATGAATAAAAATTATTTACTATTTAGTGCAATAATTTTATAATTTTTAACAAGTTTTAAAAATTAATTTTATTTTAAGGAGATTTATGAAAAAGATTTTTTTAAGCTGTGCTTTAGCGGCTTCAGTATTTGCTGCAGAGCAATTTAGCGGTAAAATTATTAATCTTTACACTTCAGTAGATGCGAAAAAAGCAGAAGGAAAACTACTTCCAACTAATGCTTTTGAGATAGTAAAAGACGGCGATTTAGCTGAACTTAAAATTAAAGGATATTACAATCCTAATCAAGGTAATATTTTATATTTTAATGACAAAAATAGAATTTTAGTAGCAGCATTTGGTAAAAATGCTAAAGTAGATTTTAAAGTTGAAAAAGAATTAAAAAATGGTTTTAAATTAGCTAGTATTAAAGTATTTGCTAAAAAAGATGAGCTAGTGGATTTAGAAAAATCAGCAAAACCACTTTTTGAAAAAGGTAAAGCTATGTTTGAAGAAAATTGTGGCATTTGTCATCCACTTCATCCTGTTAGTGAATTTAATGCAAATCAATGGCCAGCTACATTTAAGGCAATGGAAACAAGAACAGGAATTGATAAAGCTGATAGACAATTAGTGGTGCAATATCTACAAAAACACGCAAAAGATATGAAATAAAGGAGACATTATGCTAAATAGAAGAAGTTTTTTAAAAGGTTCAGCTGCAGTTGGTGCTATGAGTTTTGCACCTATAAATGTATTAGGAGCTGAAAGTAAAGCAGTTGCTAGTGGCTTAGTAAAAAATGGCGAAGTTGTAACGGGCGCACATTGGGGTATTTTAAAGCTTACTATAAAAGATGGTAAAGTAGTAAAAAGTGAGCCATTTGATGCAAATCAAACTAAGAATTTAAAAAATGATTTACAACACTACACATCTGATTTAGTATATGCTAATCGTGTTAAATATCCTTATGTTAGAAAAAGTTTCTTAGAAAATCCACTAGATAATAAACCTGAACTTCGTGGTAAAGATGAGTGGGTTAGGGTAAGCTGGGATAAAGCTTTAAAATTAGTTGCAGAAAGTTTAAAAAGAACTTATGATGAAAAAGGAGCTAATGGGATTTTTGCAGGTAGCTATGGCTGGAAATCAAGCGGAAATGTGCATAATTCAAGAATATTACTTCATAGATTTATGAACTTAACGGGCGGATTTGTAGGCTCATTAGGAGATTACTCAACTGGTGCATCGCAAGTTATTATGCCTCATGTTGTTGGTTCTATTGAAGTTTATGAGCAACAAACTAACTTGGATTTAGTATTAGAAAATACAAAAGTCATAGTTATTTGGGGTGCAAATCCTATTGATACTTTAAAAATTGCTTGGACTGTAACTGATGGCGAAGGTCGTGCATATATGGAAAAAATTAAAGAAAGCAAAATAAAAGTAATTTGCATAGACCCAAGAGCTAGTTCAACTGTTAAATTCTTTGAAGGTAAAGGCGAGTGGTTAGCTCCACGCCCAAATACTGATGTGGCAATGATGATGGGTATGGCTACATATTTAATTGATAATAAGCTTTATGATGCTGAATTTATGGAGAATTACACAATAGGATTTGATAAATTTAGTGATTATTTAATGGGTAAAACTGATGGCGTTAAAAAAGATAGCAAATGGGCTGAAAATATTTGCGGAATTAAAGCAAGTGTAATTGAGAATTTAGCTAAGGAATTAAGAGAAAATCTAAGTTTAGTAATGAGTGGTTGGGGTATGCAAAGAGCTCATCACGGAGAGCAACCTCATTGGATGCTTGTAACTTTATGTGCAATGCTAGGTCATATTGGTAAAGATGGTGGTGGATTTGGTTTAAGCTATCATTATTCAAATGGTGGCGTTGCTACAACTAATGCTCCAATAGTAGGCGGAATTAACGCTAGTATGAATGGTCTTTGGGATAAAGGCGTGTTTAAAGGCGTTAAACAAGGAACATTTGATAAAAATGGTAAATTTATACCTGGAAATAGTGGTGCAGGCGAAAATCTACCTGAGTGGTTATCAAAGACAAGTGATAATGAAATTCCTGTAGCAAGAATTGCTGATATGCTATTAAACCCAGGTAAAACAATAGACCACAATGGCAAAAAAATTACTTATAGTGATATAGATTTTGTTTATTGGGTAGGTGGTAACCCATTCGTTCATCATCAAGATTTAAAAACTCTAAAAAAAGCTTGGCAAAAGCTAAAAACCGTTGTAGTAAATGAGATTTACTGGACTCCAACTGCTAGAATGGCTGATATATTATTACCTACAACTAGCCAATATGAAAGAAATGATATTTCTATGAGTGGGGATTATTCTAATATGCATATAGTTCCTATGAAAGCTGCTGTTATGCCAGTTGAAGAGAGTAAAGATGATATGCAAATCTTTGTTGAACTTGCTAAAGTTTATGGAACTCTTTGTGCGATTAGCAAGGGTGCAAGTGAAAAAGATGCAGCAATGTTAGCTACAAAATTAGTAAATGCTTATACAGAAAATCAAACTCCAGAGCAAATGATAGAAAAATACTATAACGCTGCTAAGAAAAGCACAAGTGTAGAAATGCCTGAATTTAAAGAGTTTTGGGAAAATAATAAAGCATTGAAATTTGAAGCTTCTCAAGATGCTTATGAGTTCGTTAGATTTAAAGACTTCGTAGAAGACCCTATCTTAAATCCATTAGGAACTCCGAGTGGTTTGATTGAGATTTATAGTGAAACTATTGAAAAAATGAACTATAAAGATTGTAAAGCTCATCCTATGTGGTTTGAACCAATTGAATGGCTAGGTATGAAAGAAAAGAGCGCAGAATTTCATATGATTAGCCCACACCCAACGAGCCGCTTACATTCACAACTATGCCACACAAGTTTAAGAGAAACTTATGCTGTAAATGGACACGAGCCTATTTTAATCAATAGCGAAGATGCTAAGGCTAAAGGTATTAAAAATGGAGATTTAGTTGAGGTTTTCAATGCTCGTGGTAAAGTTATTGCAGGAGCAGTTGTAAGCAATGATGTATTAAAAGGCGTAGTAGTGTTACAAGAAGGTGGCTGGTATGACCCTGATGATAATAATGATTGCAAATACGGATGTGCGAATGTGCTAACAATAGATATTCCAACAAGCGAACTTGCAAATGGAAATATCTCTCATACAGCTTTAGTAAATATCAAAAAATTTGAAGGCGAAAAACCTGAAATCGTAGTATTCACTGAACCTGTAAAAGCATAATATTAGGGGCATTTGCCCCTAGAATTTAATTTTAATTATTCATTATTTTTTCAAAATCAAAAAACCATTCTACTTCTTCAATATTATTAAATTTATCGGATAAATTTGATAATTTAACTATTTTAAAACCACATTTATTAACATAAAAATGGATATTTCTTATTTCAAAATAAGGTGTGGTTGTAGTCCAAACTTTAGTTTTAGGAAAAGTTTTTTCCACCATTTGCCAAGTTTTAAAACCATAGCCTTTATTATGAAATTCTTCAAGTATATAAAACAAATCAAGATTATTATGTTGGGTATTTTCATCTATTAAAAGACATACTCCACCTATTTTTACACCATTGTCATATACATAAAAATTTTTAGCATTTTTATTCTCTAAAGATTTGAAAATCTCATCAATGGTGATTACATTTTCATCAGTTTTATCTCTAAGACTTATTTGAAAAGTATTTTGCACATCTTTTGCGAAATTAAAAAACTCATCACTAGAAATTTCTATTAATTCCATAATCTTCCCTTAATTTAGATTAAAATTTTTAATTTTATAAATTTATAAAAATTATATGAAAATTTTTTAATTAGCTTGTTGAAAAGTTTTTATAGTGATTAACCACTCGGTATTTAATTGTTATCTTGATGGTTGTATTCAATCTAATAATTACAGCATAAAAATTCATTCAAGATTTGTCATTCTTTTTAGTGGTTTTGCTAAGCAAGTGGGTTGATTAGTATTTTTTATAAAGAAGTCTGTGCGATAAATATGAGATAAATTTTTTATATTACTAAGTTTTAAATTCCATAAAATTAATAATTACAAGTGAAGTTATAATTTAAATTTGAATATTAAAAACTCATAGTATTTAATGAACCTATGAAAGCATAGTTAAGGGGATTTTCCCCTTTTTAATAATTATTTAATTTAACACAACCCTCTTTTGAGCCGAACGAACACGCAAGATTATATAGTTGTTTTATTTTGTCTAAGTTTTCTTTAGAATTTGAGTTTTTAGCTAATTCATCAGCGACTTTAATGCAAGAATTTGCATCTTTATCTTTTATACATTTTGTTTGATTGCTTATTAAATCAGGGTTTGACAAAAGCTCCATAGGGTTTAAATTACTTAATTTAAAATCATTACAAGCACTAAAAACTAATGCAACTAAAATAGCAAGGGTTTTTCATTATATCTACTTATTTGTAATTAGATAATAATTATACCCCCCCCCACATAAATATTTTTAGAAAACTGATTTATTAAAAAATACAAATTCTATTATTGTTTTTCTTTACAACTCTAGCAAAGGCGTAGGCGTTTATATTTGCATTTTGTAAAATATCTAAAGCTTTTTGAGTATCTTTTTCGCTAATGCTAAGGATTAATCCACCACTTGTTTCTGGAGAATATAAAAGTAAATCATCTTCAATAAATGATTTTACAAGTCCTTTCAAACTATTTTTGTTTGTATAACTAGCTGTTCCAAAAAGCCCTAAATTAGCGTAATTTAAAGTATTTTTATAATACTTTATCGCATCAGAATTGATTTCAATTGATATTTTATCATTTAGCATTTCGCTCAAATGCCCAATAAGTCCAAAGCCTGTAATATCAGTACAAGCATTGATTTTTATGCCATTTAAAAGTTCTAAAGCTTTATTGTTTAGACTTTTCATACCATTTATACATTCGCTAAAATCATCGTCCAAATTAGCCTTAATAGCCATAGCATTAAGACTTGTTCCTAGTGGTTTTGTAGCTATTAAAACATCATTTTCTAAGGACTTGTTATTGCTTAAAAAACTATCTTTTTTAACATAACCAGTAACGCTAAGCCCTAAAAATACTTCACTAGAATTTAAAGTATGCCCGCCAGCACAAAACCCACCCGCTAAATTAATAGTATCATTAAGCCCTGCTATCATTTGTTTTAAAATATCTTGAGATAAGCATTCGCTAAATGCAACTATATTCATAGCACTCATAACTTTTGCGCCCATTGCAAAAATATCGCTTAATGAATTAGCCGCAGCAATTACAGCGTAATCATAAGCATCATTTATGATTGGGGTAATAAAATCAAGTGTTTGAACTAAGGCAAAATCTTTTAAATTAGTAGAAATTACCTTAGGATAATCAATAACACAAGCATCTTCATTACTAGTAGTTGAGCTTAATACAAATTCGCTAGGTTTAATATTAGCTAAAGCATTGTGTAAGTCAGCCTGACTTAGCTTAGCTCCTCAACCTGCGTGCTTGCTAAATTGAGTAAGTTTCATAGATTTACCATTTTTGTTTCAAATAAAGTATCTATTATCTCAACTGCGTTTGAACTTCTACCAATTTTTGGACTAACTTGAAAATAATTTAAGCAATTCGCACAACATAAAATATCAACTCCATCATCACTTAAAGCTTTTAAAGCATTAAATGCCGGATGAGTATCATCACAAGCTATAAAAACTGCTTCGTTTATTAATACAACTTTTTGAATTTTTCTTTCTTTTACAGCAGTTAAAAATCCAATTAAAAGCATTGCTCCTAATTCGCCTTCGCCAACTTTTAAAGATTTTAAAAATATTCCTTCTTGTTGTTTTGCTTCATCTTTTGAGCTTTTTATTTCGCTTTTTCTTAATTTAAAGCAAAATCCATTAAGCTCAAATTCTTGATTTAAATTCTTAAGCAATCTTTGGATATTTTCTTTTGCTGCTTCGTTATCAACTATTATTTCTAATTCATCATTAATTGCTAAATTAATTAATGTTTTTTTTGTTTCAATTACAGGTATCGGACAAGCCTTGCCGCTAAAATCTAGTTTCATTATTCTTCCTTTTTAAATAGTTCGTTAAATCTTTTTTCTAAAAATTCTTCTAATTCTTTTTCTAATAATTCATAATTTTTCATAAATTCTAAAGCCTTAGGGCTAAGAATAGTTCCACTATCTTTACTAGCTCCTTTTTTGCTAATAAATATATC
Organism: Campylobacter sp. 2018MI13; assembly: GCF_018501135.1. Lineage (NCBI taxonomy): Bacteria > Pseudomonadati > Campylobacterota > Epsilonproteobacteria > Campylobacterales > Campylobacteraceae > Campylobacter > Campylobacter sp. 2018MI13. The sequence continues at coordinate 10,138 of NZ_JAHCZC010000014.1, forward strand.
TCCGCCTAAAAATTTTTCTGTGCTAGTTTTCTTAGTCCAAGCCTTTTTATAACTCATATGAAGTTGTTTTGAACTCTCATTAATTGAGCCAAATTTTTCTATGGCTTTTAATATCTCATAATTACCTTTTCCAAAAATTTCACCGTCTTCTTCTAACCAGAATTTGATTTTAGGTGTTTTATTTTTCATAGCTATAACTCGGTGTTATTTTTCCATTTTTTGTAAGTTCTTTATACCAATAAGAATGCAAAATATATACTTCTTCTTCTTCTTTATATCCTGTTATCATTGCGTGAATTGAGCCTTTGATAGCAAATACAGCCATATATAAATGCACGAAAAACATAGCAGCACAAACAATGCCTAAGATATTATGAACTATTGCACTAAGTCTTAAAATATTAATATGACTAATTCCTAACATATTTTGTAAAAATTCGCTCTGAAAATCTAAAAAGAACATAAACGCACCAGTAATTATCATAATAGCTCCACCAAAAACGGCTATGTAATACCACATTTTTTGACCGAAATTGTATTTTCCCGCCGGAACAGGTCTTTTAACCTTGCTTAAATATCCACCTACTATCATAAGCCATTTTATATCATAACTAGCAGGTAACATTCTTTTAATCCAGCAAAAAAACATAGGAATAATTGAGATAAAAAATAAAATAGTAGCAACTCCGTGAAGATTTTTGCAAAGTCTAACAAATACTCCACCACCAAAATAATGACCATTCATAATGATTAAGCCTGTTGGAATTAATATAATCCAAGCAAGTGCAGCAATGAAATGAAAACCACGCTCAAATAATGAAAAGGCATATATTTTTTTGCCTTCGTGACTAAATGTTTTAGGTCCTATTACCATATAATGTAATGAAAACGCACAAAGCACTGCAATTAAGACAATTAAAGCAAGTGAAGCAATATAACTTGATGCTAATATTGTCCAAATTTCTCCTAATTCATAGCTAGTAATATTAGTAACTCTTCCTGTAGTTGTTAAATCACTAGCATTTAAACAGGTAAATAAAAATGCTAATACAAAAAACTTTTTCATAATATCTTCCTAAAATGATTTTATTCTTTAATTTATATCAAAATATTTTTAATTTCTCCTTGAATAGTCATTAAAATTAAATTCTTTTTGACTTTTAATGCTACCATCTTCACCAACATAAATTAAACTTGGTAATTTTACTCCGTTAAAAGTTGTATTTTTTACTATTGTGTAATGAATTTGGTCGCAAAATATTATCTTATCTCCTATATTTAGTTCTTGATTAAACTCATATTCTCCCATAATATCTCCTGCAAGGCAAGAATTACCTGTTAAAAGATAGCTATTTTTAGTGCTTTTAGTCTCTGCTAATTCATCACGACTTGCTAGGATTTTTGCATTTTTTACTTCGCTAGTGTAAGGCATAATGATAGTATCAGGCATATGGGCTTCAGCACAAATATCTAAAATTGCTATTTTTTTCTCATTTTCAACAATATCTAAAACACTAGCTATTAAATCCCCCGTTTGCCAACCAATAGCTTCTCCTGGTTCAAGGTATATTTCAAGATTATATTTTGATTTAATAGCTTTTAAGAATTGAATTAATTCTTCTACTTTATAGCCTTTTTTTGTGATATGATGACCGCCACCAAAATTAATCCATTTTAATGGGTGTTTTGCTAGATATGGTTTTAAGAAATTATCTTCAAATACTTTAAAGACTTTTTCTAAACTCTCAAAACTCTCTTCGCATAAAGCGTGAAAATGTAGCCCATCAACTATTATTTCGCTATCTAATAAATCCTTTGCTTTAATGCCAAGCCTTGAGAATTTGCCGCAAGGATTATAAATTTCTTTTGGAGCTACTGAAAACTCTAAATTACAGCGAATTCCTAAAGATTGATTTTTATAATTTTTATGATTTATAACTTTTTTATATTCATTCAATGAATTAATCACTATATGATGACTAAGATTTAATATTTCTTCTAAATCATCATTACTAAATGCTGGTGCGTAAGTGTGGATTTCTTTATCTACAAATTCTTTAGCAAATTTTGCTTCCCACAACCCACTGCAAGTGCAGCCTTTTAAGTAATTTTTAATTAAAGGCATAGCAGCACTAAATGCAAATCCTTTTAAAGCTAATAAGACTTTAACTCCACTTTCTTCTTGAATTTTTTTAAAGATTTCAAGGTTATTTTTTAGTTTGCTTTCGTAGCAAATGTAAGCTGGTGTTTTAATATTATTTTCAATATATTTCATTACAATTTCCTTTCGGTATTAATAATTTTGCTATAATATCATATTAAATTTATAATATATTAGGTATTTTATGAAAGAAAGAAAGTCAATTTTAGAAGAATCAATAAAGAGCTTAACTCTTTATTCAATAATATTTTTTGCGTTAATTTTTAGCGTTGGAATATTTGTTATTAAATCAAGTTATACGGAAGAAGTAAATAGCCTAGAACAAGAATATAACGAACAAATCAATTTATCATCAAATAAATATATCAAAGAAGAACTTAAAAATATTAAAAAATATTTAGATGCAGAATTTTCATATTTAGACGATAGTGCCAAAGAATTTGTAGATAGTGCTTACAATTTCGCATTAAATTATTTAAACACTCACGAAGATAAACAAAAAGCTTTAGAATTTTTAAAAGCAAATATGGGTTATCCTATTGATATTGATGTTTTTGATGGAATTGACCCGACTTATTATTACTACGCTAGGTATGTGGAATTAGATAATAAAAAAATATTAAGAGTTACTTTAAATCCTAAAAAATATGAAGAAACTCAAAGGGTAGTAGCATTAAATAATATTAAAAATCTTCACAATGCTCAACTTTCTTATTTTAATGCAAAAAGATTAGATGATAATTTTAATTTTTTAGGTAATGAAAGATGGTATTGTGTATATGAAAATGAAGCTTACACTTGCTATGATAAAAATTGGTGGTTGGCTTTAGAATTTACCGTTAAAAGTGATGTATTAAAAGAAGCTTTAGAAGAAGTAAAAAGCAAAAGATTTGAATCAGCATTGATACAAGGTGCATTTTTAGGTTGTTCTATATTAGTTGGATTTTTAGGAATTTTAATTTACATAATAAGAAAGAAAAAAGAAGTAAGATCTCAAATAGAGCTAGCTACAAAGCATTTTGATATAGCATTAAATAAACATATATCTAATTTTAATAAGAATAAACAATTAAATAGCGATTTTGCATTTAAAGAATTTAGAACTTTAAGTTATGCTTTACTTAGATTTATAAGACAAATTCAAGCAAAAGATGGGAATATCAAAAAACAAGCATATATTGACAATATTACCGGTCTTATGAATATGATAAGTGTTACTGAAAGCCTTGATAATTATGTAAAAAAAGATAATAAGGTATTATTATTTTTATTTTTTAACATAGATAATTTCAGAATTTATAACTCAATGTATGGAAGAAGTTTTGGTGATGAAGTTTTAAAAATCGTAGCTTATAGACTTTATACAACCTTAAAAGGTATGGCAACAGGCGATAATGAACATTTTGAGAGCTTAGACTTTATAAAATATGATAAATATAAATTTATACAAAATAAAACTACTTTTGAATGCCTTGCTAGGGTTAGTGCTGATGAGTTTTTATTAGTAATTGAAGTAGATAAAAATGAAGATTATTTTACATTAGCTAAAAAATACCATCAAAAACTAACCGCAAGAAGCATTAAAATTAATTCAAATGATGATTTAATAGAATATGAGCCATTTAAAATTAATGCTAGAGTTGGATTTAGTATATATCCAAAAGATAGCAAGAATTTACACGAATGTATAGGAAATGCTGATTTAGCAATAGAAAATGATAAAGCTAGTGGAGATAATTGGATATTTGGTTATACGGCAGAAATTGGCAAACAAAATGAAGCTAATTTAAAGCTACAACAAGATATAAGAAATGGTATTGTAAATAAAGAATTCTTATTATATTATCAGCCAAAAGTAGATGTAAAATCTGGCAAAATTATAGGAGCAGAAGCTCTTGTTAGATGGCAAAAAGGAGATAAATTAATATTTCCAGACCAATTTATAGGAATTTGCGAAAGAAGTAATTTAATTATTACTTTAGGTAATGAAATTATTAAAATGGCTTGTGAAGCTCAAAGAAGATGGTTAGAAAAAGGTCTTGAATTAAAACTTAGTATAAATCTAAGCACCAAGCAGCTTTTAAGCGAAGGAATAGTTCATACAATAGAAAAAAACATTCAAGGCATACCGCCAAGATTAATTGAATTTGAAATCACAGAAAGCTTTTCAATAGAAAATGCAACAAGTAAGGCTATTATTGATAAAATCAAAAAACTTAATGTAGGTTTATCAATGGACGATTTTGGTAAAGGATATAGTTCTTTATCTTATTTAAATGACCAAGATTTAGATTTTGATGTTGTTAAGATTGATAAGTGCTTTATACAAAATATAGATACTAATGAAAAAAATAGAAGATTGGTTGAGTTTATTGTAAATGTTATTAAATCTTTAAATAAACGCTCTGTAGCTGAAGGTGTAGAAAATATTGAGATTTTAAATTTCTTAAAACACTTAGGTTGCGATGAGTATCAAGGGTATTATTTTAGCAGACCTGTTCCTGAAAATATTTTATTAGAAAAGGTATATGAAAATGGTAAAGATTAATTTTTTAGGACCTATTAATAAAAATTCTATTGAATTAAATGTAAAAAATGTTCGTGAATTAAAAAATGAGTTATTGAAAATTGAAGATTTAAAAGAATGGTTAGAGATTAGTGCTATTGCTATAAATGATAATTTCATAGATAGTTTAGATATTGCATTAAAAGATAACGATGTAGTAAGCATACTGCCTCCTGTTTGTGGTGGTTGAGCGTGAAAGAATTTCAAATATTTAATAATGCTCTTGATGAAAAAGCTTTATATAGTGAATTTTGTGGAATTTGCAAAGAGTTAAATTATGGAGCATTTTTAAGTTTTAGCGGGATAATTAGAGCAGAAGGCAATATTAGCGGTCTTAGTTTTGATATATATGAGCCAATTTTAAAAAAATGGTTTGATGATTGGTGTGAGAAAACTAGGAATTTAAATATTAGATTATTTTTTGCACATGCAAAAGGAGATGTATTAGTAGGTGAATGCTCTTATTTTGCAGGGATTGCAAGCTCACATAGAAAAAACGGCTTAGATATATTTGCTAAGTTTATTGAAGATTTTAAACAAAATGCACCTATTTGGAAATACGATTTAATTAATAATCAAAGAATTTATGCAAAGGATAGAAGCTTTAAGTTGCCTAACGCAGGTCTTTTAAGCAGCAAGGAAGATTAAGTAATGAATAAAAAAGCATTAGTAATAGAAATTATTATTGTATGTATTGTGGTACTTGCGTTACTTATTTTACTAGGTCTTAAGGTATATAATTCAAAAAATGAAGCAGAAATGTCAAAATCAATCAGAAACTTAGCTACATTGATTAATGATGTAGATACATATTATTCTAATAATGAAAATTTTATAGATATTCCATTGATGACTAAAGTAGGGCTTGATAAGGATATGTGGTTTTTTGTTAAATCTGAAAAATGCTTACACTTTAGCACTTTTAGAGATTTTTTGATAGTTAAAAAAACTGAAAAACCAGGGGAATTATGTTCTACATTATTAAGTTATGATTCTGTTAAATCGCTATTAATAGGCAAAGACACTCCAGGCGATGAAGCTGTAAGCGTTAATATAAGTAATTCTAATACTATATTTATTAGAATGGGTATTAAATACGATAATTCTATATTATAAAACTATTTTATAACCTGTTGAAGTAATATTTTTTATAATATTTACACCCAATTTATCTCTAAAACGCTTTATAAATGTTCTTACCGAACCATCTTTTACATCACTTTTACCCCAGCAAACCTCTTTTATCTCATCAAGGCTTACAACCCTACCAATTGGCTCACTAAGTGCTTTTAATAAAGCTAGTTCTTTTTTTGTAAGTTCAACTTCAAATTCTAATGTTTTAAAAGTTGATTTCATATAATCAATTGAATAATCTCCCATTTTAGTAACTTTACTCATATTAGAAACCAAGCTTTTTACACTTGCGATTAATTCTTCTGGAATTACAGGTTTGATTAAATACTTATTCACATTAACATCAATAGCTTTTAGTAATTTTTCTTTATCACTATGAGCTGAAATTACTATAATAGGCGTATTTGGGCTTAGGTCTTTAATGCTTTTTGCAAGGCTTAAACCATCTTTTAGCGGCATTAATACATCACAAATTACAATATCAGGACGAAGTTTTTTAAATTTATTTAATCCACTTAAGCCATCTTGAGCATAATGCACTTCATAAAACAAAGGTGCTAAAATATCTCCCATTAGATGAGCTATATTTTTCTCATCTTCAACAATTAATAAACTTAACATTCTTCTCCTTTAAAAATAAGTTCAAAATATGCACAATTGCCCTTGTTAAAACATCTTATATCTGCATTTATTTTATTTAAAATTTGCTTACAAATGTAAAGCCCAAGTCCTACGCCTTGTTTTTTATGTTTAGTTGTAAAATATGGGTCAAATATATGCTCTATTATGTTAGAAGGAATTGCCCCTGCATTATCGCTAATTTGCAAAATCAAATTCTTTTTTTCTTTAAATACTTTAAAATGTAGTATTTTATCATCTAGCTCTTGTTCTAAAAAAGCATCTTTAGCATTGTTTATAATATTTACAAGAACTTGCACTAATTCATTAAAATTACAAAACAAGCAGCATTTTTTAGCACGAATATCAAATGTAGTTTTTATATTATTTTTTTTCAATGCTTGATAGCTTATGTATAAACTATGCTTAATTACTTTAATTAAATTATGCTTTTCTAAAGGCGTATTAGGATTAATAAAATCTCTAAAATCATTAATAGTTTGGCTCATATTTTGGATTAATTTTTGACATAATTTATAATGTTTATCTTTTTTTTCGTTATGTAATAAATAAATAGCTAAAGATAATTCATTTAAAGGTTGTCTCCATTGATGAGCTATATTTTCTAGCATTTGTCCTAGGATAACTTGGCGATTTTGCTGAAATATTATTTTTTGTTGAGCGTTATTGATTGCTATTGCGTCTTCTATTTTCTTTTCTAAATTCTCATTGAGTATTTTTAAAGAATTTGTCTTTTGAGCTACGACTTGTTCTAAATTCTCATTTAATTGCATTAGCTTTTGTTTAGTTGCAACAAGCTCTTCATTTAAGGTAAAAAGCTTAGTAACATCGTGTCTAATAGCTATAAATTCAAATATTGTTCCATCTTCATCAAAAATTGGAATTATTGTTGTTTGTGCGTAGAAAAAATCCCCATTTTTCTTTTTATTCTTAACCACTCCTTTATGAACACGCCCAGCTAAAATAGTGTCCCATAATTTTTTAAAAGCACTCTTAGGCGTATCAGGGTGGCGGATAATATTGTGATTTTGTCCTAGTAGTTCATCTTCACTAAAACCACAAAGATTGCAAAATTCTTCATTTACAAAGGTAATAATCCCATTTATATCTGTTTTTGAAACTATATTTGTGTTTTCAATTGCATTTTTATATTCATTTAATCTATACATTTTTACCTACTTAATTTAAGTGCTAAAAAGCACAAATAAAATCCATAAACAATAATTAAAGCAAAAAATAAATATTGAATATTTTTAATTTTTCTAATTTTATTTATAAATATAGAGCCTAAAAGCATAGCAGGAAGAGTGCTAAGCCCAAAAATTAACATATTAAGCCAAGCTTCATTAACGCTTTTTGCAATCATTGATTTTGCTACGAAAAAATATACTAAACCACAAGGAAAAAATCCATTTAAAAAGCCAAATATAAAGCCTTTATATTTTGAAGTTTTTTTATTGTTTAAAAATACCATTATTTTTTTATATATGAATTGATTTTCTATAAAAGCTAGTAGTTGTCCCTTAACAATTAAAGCAAATCCTAAAACAACGCAAAAAGCACCTAAGATAAAATATAAAAATACTTGTAAGTTTAAAGAATTTAAAAAATAACCTAAAAAATAAGCTATAAGACCTATTAAAATATAAGCACAAATTCTACTAAAATGATATATAAAAATATCAAAAAAATTACTCTTTTTGTGGTTGAATAAAAGAATTATTCCACCACACATAAAAAAACAATGAGTAAGACTAAGACCTAGTCCTAGCACAAAAGTGCTAAGAAGATTGTTTATAACATCTTCCTTTTTTTAAGCTCTTCTTCATAAAGCTTTTCGTAAATTAAATCGTATTCTTCGCTACCAGGAACGATTTTTCTTTTGTAATTATTAATTTTATCAAATACTAGGTCTTCAATATCTTCGTAAGTTTTTAAGTATTCAATCATACTTGAATAAATCACATTTTTTACTCTATTTTCTGATACATTAAAATTGATTAAATCTTCATCAACCAAAGCGTCCAAAATAGCGTGAGATAAGGCATTATATCTATCTTCATAATTCATTTGGATTTTATATTCATCTGCTAGTTTTTTCTTAAGTAACCAAAACATATTTTTTCTATCAACTTGCATTAAATCCATTTGGCTTTCTTGCTCTGCTAAAATCTCATTTACCTTCTCATCAAGTGATTTTTCTTTTAATACTAAGGCTGTAATAATTTTTGAAACTACTTCTTTAACTGGCTCTAAACCATTTACTAATTTTACAAATTTTGAGTTTAATAAATCTATTGAAATTTTATTTGAAACATAAGGAATATGTGGTTGTCTAATACGCATTTTTAATCCTTTTTTATTTTTCTTCATTATAAAATATATTAGTAAAAATGAATATAACAATAATAATTAATTTTTAACTTTTGATAATTTTTAAAATGCCTTAATATTAAGCTTTTTAAGAGTTTTAAAGCATTGATTTGAATTCGGAATTTCCGAATTCAAATTCTTTTAATCGCCTATATAAATTTGTCTTGGGCGAACTATTTTTAATGGGCTTTCTTTTTGCTCAATTAGTTGTGAAATCCAGCCAGGAATTCTACCTACTACGAATAATACCGCAAACATTTCATTTGGAATTCCTAGAGCTTTTAAGATTAAGCCGCTATGAAAATCAACATTCGGATATAATCCACGGCTTACAAAATACTCATCATTTAATGCGATTTCTTCAATTCTAGTTGCAACTTTTACAAAGTTTGCATCAATTCCAATTTCGCTAATTAATTGGTCTCTTAATTTTTTAAGAACTTTTGCTCTAGGGTCAAAGTTTTTATAAACTCTATGCCCAAAGCCCATTAGTCTAAATGGATCATTCTTATCTTTTGCTCTTTTAATAAACTCATCAACTCTATCAGGTGTGCCAATTGTCTCAAGCATTCTAATCACACCTTCATTAGCACCCCCGTGTGCGTGTCCCCACAATGCGCCAATTGCTGAACTTATACAGCTATATGGGTGAGCGTGAGTGCTACCGACTGAACGCACTACACTTGTGCTTGCATTTTGTTCGTGATCAGCATGAAGCATTAAAACCGTATCTAGTGCTTTTACCTCAATAGGTCTTAGATTTACATGCTCGTATGGATAAGTTCTTAGCATATATAAAAAGTTTTCGGTAAATCCACGATCAAGATTAGGATATGCCATAGGAAAGCCATTTTTATAGCGATACGCACTAGCGGCTATTGTTGGTATTTTTGCTACGATTCTGGCTGCCATTTCCATATAATCTTCGTGCTTATCCATATTTAAATGGTCAGGATAAAATGTTGAAAGTGCTGCAACTGCTGCTTGCATAACTGCCATAGGATGAGCATTGTCAGGGAAAGCGTCAAATAATTTATGCATACCTTCGTGAATAAAGCTTCTTTTTTTAAGCTCATATCTAAACGCTTCTAATCTTTCAGGACTTGGTAATTCTTTATGTAATAATAAATGCACTACATCTAAAAAAGTTTTATTTTCTGCTAGCCATTCAATAGAATAACCACGATGCCTTAATTCTCCTGCTTCTCCATCAATATAAGTAATACTTGATTTACAAGTTGCAGTGCTAGTTAATCCTTCATCATAAGAAAATGCACCTGTTTTTGAATATAAAGACGAAAAATCAATTGATTTTGCACCTCTAGTTCCACTTAATACATCAAATTCAAATTCTTTACCATCGTAAATTAATTTTGCTTTTTCCATTTTTAACTCCTTTTTTAATAGTTATGTATATTTTAAAAGGAATTTGTGAAATATTGTAAAAAACTTACTTAGATTTTTGCTTATGTGTTTCAATAAGTAACGAAATTTTAGGAATAGCCCACATAAATATGACAGCTTCAATTAAAGATGATAAAACCAAAGCTAAATAAAAAGAATTATCAATTAAGTTTAATTTCATTCCTAAAGTTGCAATTGCGATTAATAAAGTAAGCGGCATACAAGATGTAAAAGCTAATAAAATGCAAGATATTTTAAAGTCTTTATAAAATACAAAAGAACTAATTATTCTACAAACTAACATAGTAAGAATAATAGCAAATGACATTAATATAAGCTCTTTATTAACCAAGCTAAAATCAAGGCTTAGCCCAACATATACGAAAAATATAGGTATTAAAAATGGGTGTCCTAATGAACTTAATTTATGCTCTAAATCCTTTTTATGCCCAAAAAAGCTAGATATAAACATACCAGCTAAAAACGCTCCTAAAGCTATTTCAAAATCAAAATAAAGCATTAAAGCAACTGCTAGCATCCACAATGCAAGACTAAGCCTTACATTACGCTCTGCCTTATCATAATCAGGCATTAAAATTTCTTTAAGCCAAGGTAACCACCAAAAAATCGCATTAAAAATATAATAAATTACAACAAAAATCCCTAAAAAGAATAGTATTGACAATACAGAAGTAACAACTTGCATTGTGCTACTTGAGTTTGAAAAGCTATTTAAAAGAGTTATTAAAACAATGCTTATTACTTCGCCAAGTGCTGCTAAAACCATAGTAAAACTAAGCCATTTTGGAGTAATTTCGTATTCTTTATATAAAATACTAATAAGCCCTATACTCATAACAGGAATTATTATTGCAACTACTAAGCTAAGTTTTAGTATCAATGAAATACTAATAGCTAAAGCATAAAGAATTAAATAAAATAAAGATATTTTTTTTAGCTCATTTGCATTTAATTTTATAAATTCTTTAAGGCTTACTTCAAGCCCTGCTATAAACATTAAATAGCAAAATCCAATATGAGAAGCTAGGGTAAAAGCAGGTGTTTTTGTGATTATTCCAATAGCACCAGCAATACTTCCTAAAATAATTTCAACCGCTAAAATAGGTAAGCTAGTAAGCTTTGCTATATAAGGCGATGAAAAAACAACAAAAGATATAAATAATAAAATATTTAAATCATTTGAGCTAAGTTCCATTAATTTCCTTGTATAAATCTAGTATCCTCAAAAATTATGCTTTTTGCAATTATTTCAATTTTTTCGGGGATATTTTCAATAATTATAATAGGACTTAGGTTATAGTGATTAAATAATTTTGCTCTAAAGCTTATTTGCTTTTTAATACTTGGTGGATTTTTTAAAAATTCTTCATAATTTTCGTATTTAAAAAACTCATTCGCTTTTTTAAACGATATTACACATAATTCATCTTTATTACACATTATTAGCTCTTTACTTATGTCAAGACTTAGATTAATTTTGCGTGATTTAAAATGCGAATAAAATAAAACAAAAGCTTTTGCAGTATTTTTATTAGCTTTAATTCTTGCATAAAGCAAACGATAATTTAAAAACTTTTCTCTAATAATGCTAAATTGTTGATTTTTGCTTTCTAATCTTACGACTTTTTTAAAAAATTGCAATTTTTCTTCTATTGAGCCAGGTAGAATTTGATTTTTATATATACTTGAGCTTAATTCTTTTATCAAATGCTCTTCGCTTTTTTGTTGAGCTAAGCCGTAAATACAGCCACAATAATTTTGATGATACAATAAATCATCTTTTGCTAATTTTAATTGCCTTTGAGTTCCACCATCTTTTCTAAAATCAACGCAAAAAAACTCTAAATCAGTCCCTTTTAAAGCTTCTTGCATAGATACTCTTAATTGCTCTAAATCTTTTTTAGGAGAGCATAAAAGTGTGGTTGTAAATGTTTTTTGCCCTAATTTTAAAGCCATTTCAACAGAACTTCGCATTCTAAAATCAAAACATTTAGAACATCTCTTCCCACGCTCAGGCTCATTTTCATAGCCTTTTACATAATTAAACCATTCAGCATAATCATATTCACCTTTAATTAGCTTAATACCAAGCTTTTTACAAGACCTTGCTACATCAAAATATCTTAATTCATATTCGCTAAAAGGATGAATATTTGGGTCATAAAAATACCCGATGAGTTCTTCATCAGGCATTAATTTTCTTAATTCTTGCAAAAAAAAGTGCGAATCAACGCTACAGCAAATATGAACTAGCATTAATTTATTTTATACTTTTTACTAATTTCATTTATTGTGCCATCATCTAGCATTTCTTGTAGGCTTTTATTTATTATTTCAAGTAATTTTGTATTACCTTTATTTACGGCAAATCCTTGTGAGTCTTCATCTTTATACTCGCAAACTACTTGCAAATCAGGATTTTTATTTAAAAAATTAACAGCAGCAACCTTATCTAATACTATAGCATCTATTTTTTTGCTTTGTAATGAAAGTATGCTAATGCTAGAATTTGCAAAGCCTTTTACTTCTTTTTGGCTAGATTTTTTTGCTATATCATATTGCACCGAGCCAAGTTCAGCCCCAAAAAGCGTATTAGTAAAATCTAAATCTTTACAATTTTTAATTTCTTGATTTTCATTATTTTCTATTCTTTTTATGAAATAATTAGAACTATCTTTAAAATTAATTGTAAATTCTACTGCCTTAGCTCTTGCTGGAGTTTTTTTCATAATTGCTCCGATTAAATCCACTTTATTGCTCTTAAGACTTGGGATTAATCCGTCAAAATCCATATATTTAAACTCCACTTCTAAATTATTTCTTTTAGCAATTTCTTTAATAATATCAACATCAAAGCCTTTTAATTCGTTGTTCTCTAAATATTCATAAGGCGGATAATTAGGTGCTGTTGCTACTCTTAAAATATCAGCACTCATACTTGTTAATAATGCTAAAGAAAATAATATTTTTTTCATTTTGCTCCCTTACTTTACGCTATCTTTATAAACTGCGTTTTCATTTACTACTTCTTTAATAATTAAAGACCTTTTTGTCTCTCCTGTGCTATCTATGCTAATAATTCCACTAACGCCTTCGTAATCTTTAGTTTTTTTAATCTCTTGATTTATACATTCGCTAGTGATTTGCTCGCAACGATTTGCAGCTTCTACTAATACAAAATAAGCATCAGCACCCATTGCAGCAAAATTTGATGGAAGACTTCCATTATAAGCTTTTGCATATTCTGCTAAATATTTTTTACTAAGTTCTGTTGGTGGAACATTTGCATCAAAGCTATCTGTATATAAATGATTGTTTGAATACTCTGCTGCAAGTTTGATAAATTGCTCATCAGCAACCCCATCAGCACTAGCGATTATACTTTTAACACCTGCGATTTTTGCTTGTCTTACAAAAAGTGCTGCTTCTTGATAATAAAGTGGCAAATACACTACATCAGGATTTAAACTAGCAATTTGAGCTGAAATAGCGTTAAAATCTTTATCTCCACTTGTAATGATTAATTCTTTTAATATTTCTCCACCACCTTGAATAAATTCTTTTTTGTAAGCTTTTGATAAACCTAGTGAATAATCAGTCGCTTGGTCTTTTACAATTACTGCTGTTTTTTTACCTTGAGCTAATAAATATTTTGCCATAGCTTCGCCTTGAAAACTATCATTAAAGCACACTCTAGCAGCGTAATTTTTACCTTTTAATAATTTATCATTTGTAGCAGCTGGTGCAATTACAGGCACTTTTTTCGCTTCAGCTGTATTCATAACCACTATAGTATTTGCAGTAATCATTTCTCCAATTATTGCACTAACTTTTGGTAAAACTCTTTCAGTTGCTGTGATGGCTTCTATTTTATCGCCTTTTGTATCAACTATATTTAAATTGATTTGCTCTCCATTTTTTAAAGTTGGTTGCATTGCATTTGCTACTTTTATTCCATTAAGTGCTGCATTACCATATGCTGCAACGCTACCGCTAAGTGGTAAAACTACACCAATATCTAAAGCAAAAGCCGCACTAGAAGCTAATAAAATTAAACTTTTTTTCATAATAAATCCTTTAAATAATTTAAATAAATTCCTTGAATTACAAGGCATAAAAGACCTGCAAAAAATCCTGCAAGTAAATCATCAAGCATAACGCCTAAGCCACCTTTTAGCTTTTTATCAACTTTACCAATAATACTTGGCTTAGTTATATCAAAAAGCCTAAATAAGATAAAAGCTAAAGCAAAATGCCACCAAGAGTTGTTAAAACTCATACCAATCGCCAAAAAAACCCCACAAACCTCATCAATTACTATTTCTTTAGCATCGTGTTCGTGAGTTTTTTCATAATCGTCAATGATTTTAATACTTGCAATAAAAATTGCAATACTTAATAGCATTAAAGTGCTTTTATCTGTGTAAATTAGTAACAAATAAGCAAATGGTAATGCCGCAATAGTCCCCATTGTGCCACTTGCAAACGGACTAAGACCTGAATAAAAAAATGTTAAATATAGTTTTGCTAATTTTTCTTTCATTAAAATCCTTTGTAATTTGGAAAAATATCTTAAGTTAGTTAAGGAATAATTTGTTTTTAGAATTTGATTTAAAGAATTTAAATATCGTTTTTAAATTCTATGATTTTTAATTTAAGAAAAACATTATAAAATAACGATTATTTTTTATAAAAAAAGGCAAAAAAATGTTGAAAAAATCAATAATTTTAATGAGTATTTTATATTCTAGTTTAAATGCAAGTGCCGTTGATAGTAGATTTTCGTATCAAGATTATTTAGATTTTGGTGCTAATAAAGGCAAATTTAAAGCAGGGACAACAGGGCTTAGCGTAAGTTCTAAAGATGGGACTTTAAAAGTAGATAGTTTTTCTTCTATGCCTATGATTGATTTTAGTGCTAGTAATAAAACGGGTATTTTAAGGGGAGAATTTACAAATATAGGTGGCAATAGGGTTTTAAGTGCAGCTCATATGATAAGCAAAATACAACCAAAACTTATACAACAAGGAAGTATCTTAGAATTTGGCGGAGTAGGCACGAGAGTTGTAAGTGCTTCTAATAATTTTGCTGATTATTTCGGAACTGACACTCCTTGCCAAGGTAAAAAATGCGTAAGAACTGATATTGAAGATTTCGTTGCGTTTAGAACAAGTAAAGTTAATTTAAATGCAAAAGCTAATGTAAGTCAAGTAAAAGCATACAACGAGAGTGGTAAAGATATAAATTATGAAGCTTGTAAAGGTAATAGTTTTTGTTCTGATAAAAGTGGAAAAGCAGAATACTTTAATAATGATAGATATACATTATTTGTAAGAAGTGGAACTGGATATCAAAAAATTACAAATTTAAAAGATGATGCTACCGATGTTAGCAGTGCTAATAAATATTTTACCGGTGGCATTATGCAAATATATGAGAAAGGTAGTAATGAAATACAATTTGGTATTCAAATGAATAATTATATAGGCTCTACAAGATTACCATTTTCTAGTATTGCATCAGAAGGTGATAGT
The DNA here is from genome assembly GCF_018501135.1 of Campylobacter sp. 2018MI13. Taxonomy (NCBI): domain Bacteria; kingdom Pseudomonadati; phylum Campylobacterota; class Epsilonproteobacteria; order Campylobacterales; family Campylobacteraceae; genus Campylobacter; species Campylobacter sp. 2018MI13. Next base: position 25,971 of record NZ_JAHCZC010000014.1, read on the forward strand.
GGAAGTGCTTTATATGTATGGGATAATGTAGATAAAAAATGGTATATGATAGGAGTTGCTAGTAGTTCAAATTGTGAAGCTACAGGCGGTAAGACTTGCACTATTACAAATTATCATTTAATAGACCAATATACTATGGATAAATTTTATAATAACCACACCATTACAACTCAAAATAACCTAACTCTTGATTCAAATTCTTTAAAAGACGGAACTAAAGAATTAGAAAAAACTATGGGAGATAAATCTTTTAAACATTATTTTTCTAGCACAAACAGAACAGATTATGATGCTAGAAATAATGCTATGGCTAATGATAAGGATATTTATATAAATGGTGGTTCTTTAACTCTTAGTGCTAATGCTGATTTAGGTTCTAGTGCATTGATTGTAAAAGATAATTTAACTTATGATATTAAAGGTAATTTTGACTTTTTACACGGCGGTCTTGATATAGGGGCTAATTCGGTTGTAAATTATGACCCTAAAACAGCAAAAAATGATTATTTACATAAAATTGGTGCGGGTAAATTGATAGTTAATTCAAGTAGCCCTAATGCAGGTCTTAGAATAGGTGGGGGCGAAGTTGAATTAAATAGCACAGGTTGGCAAAATACTTTTGGAAGTATTTATATGACTAATAATTCAAGTTTAAAGATAAATAACGCCAATCAAATAAATACAAATTATTTATATTTTGGCGAGAATGCAGGCAAGCTTGATTTAAATGGTGCTAGTTTAAAATATTTTAATAATTTTTATGCAAGTGATAATAATGCAGTGATAACAAATACTAGCACTAACTTAAGCACTCTTGAAATCAATAAATTTGCTACAACAGAACCTACAAATACTATTTATCACGGAAATATTACAGGAAATATCAATATAGTTCAAAATCACAATAATAAATCCGATAAATACGCTGTTTATGATGGTGGTTTAGATATTCAAAATATGGAATTTAAAGATGGAAATTTAGTTTTACAAGGTCATCCGGTAGTGCATAGTTATATAAGTTCTGATAGAAATAATGTTAATTATGTTATAGAAGATATTAGTTCTAAGATAAATGAAAAAATATTCACTACTCCTACAAGGCTAGACCAAGAAGATTGGGAAGATAGAGATTATAAAATGTCTAGTCTTAAATTGACTAACGCAAATCTTGATATTTTAAAGTATTCAAATGTAGATATTAAGGATATAAATTCAACTTCTTCAAATATTACAATAGGCAAAAATTTAGCTTATATTGATGGTTACGATGGAGAAAATATTAAATTTTTAGCGAGTTCGGACTTAAATGCAGGTAAAGATACTTACGAAAATTATTATTCAAATATGAAATATCAAGAAAAAGTAAGTAGTGGCAAAAGCATTGCTAAAAATATCAAAATTAATTCAAATTTTGATTTGAAAACCAATTCAAAACTAAGCCTTTTAAATGGCACAGATTTTAAAGGCACAATAACAGCTGATGATACTTCTAGCCTTGAGTTTAATGGTGCAATGATTAATGCAAATATAAACGCAAGTAGCCTAAACTCAACCGATACAACATATATTTACGAAAGTAAAACTAATGCTTTAAATATAAGCAAAAGCACAAGTGGAGCTAATAATAAGCTTTTAATTAAAGAAAGCTTTTTAAATGGAGATGATAAAATACTAATAGCAAGTTTGGCTAATGATACTTTAGTGGCTGAAAATTATTTTGGTATTAAAGGTGAAGATTCAGTATTTGCTGACCTTAAAGCTAATGTAAAATATTATGCTGAAAACGGCACAGCTAAATGGTATCTTGAAAAAATACCATCTACTCCATCACCAGAGCCAAGCCCAACACCAAATGAGCCAAGTACTCCAAATAAACCAAGTGAGCCTGATACTAAACCAACTCCGCCAACTAACACAGACACAACTCCAAGTGAGCCTATTAATCCAAATGAGCCTAATGTTAATAATCCAAGCGAACCTAGTATTCCTAGCACTCCAACAACTCCAAGTGAGCCTGATACTAAACCGATTGAGCCTAAGCCAGACACCCCAACAACTCCAAACGAGCCTACAATACCAGAAGAGCCTGTTATAGTTGAGCTTGACCCAAATCCTAGCAACAATCCAAGCAATGTAGAAACAAAAGGTCATTATCAAGAATACTTCTTCGTAAGAGAGAAAGAAAGTTCAATAAATACAGCTAAAAACACGCTAAATCAAGCATTTTTTAACTATGTTTTAGAGTGGAACAATATGCAAAAGCGTATGGGAGAGCTAAGAGATGAGGTTGCAAATGGCGGAATTTGGATTAGGAATTTCGGTGGAGCAAGTTCGTATCTAAAAGATAATAAGACCAAATATTATGAATTACAAATCGGTGCTGATAAGATTAGCGAAATGGATGATTTCAATGCTTATGCGGGAATTATCTTTACTAATTCAATTTATAAACTAGATACAAAAAATATGCTAGAAGGTAAAGTAAAAGGCATAGGCGGGGGACTTTATTCAAGCTTTATTTTTAATAATGGTTTTTATATTGATATGATTGCAAAATATGTTGATTATAAAAATGACTATACTCTAACGCTAAATAATGGCAATAATAAAGCTATTTATATTAACGCGAATAATCATTCTAAAAGCGTAGTAGCAAGCGTAGAATTAGGCAATAGATTTTATATGAATAATTATTATTTAGAGCCTAGCGTTGAGTTAATTAGTGGCTATGTTAGTGCGATTAGCCTTGAAAATAAAGCCGAGCATATAAAATTAGAAAGCAAATCATTCGTTCCATTTAATACAAAAACAATGCTAAGTTTTGGTAAGCAAAGTAGCGAAGATTCAAGATTTGGATTTAGATTTGGGGTTGGAATTGCTGCTGATTTAGCTAAAAACGGCGATAAAACCATAAGAGATTTAAATGTAATTAGACAAATTGAAGGTAAAAAAGATACAAGAATGCTAACTAATGCTTCATTTAATTATAATTTCACGAATAATTTAAGGCTAATGACCGAGTTTGAAAGGACATTTTTTGGTGATTTGAATGTGGATTATTCGCTTAATATGACTTTAAGAAAGAGTTTTTAATTTATTTTGCACCTATTTTAAAGGTGCAAAATCTTTATATGTTTTTATCTTGCCGATAAATATTATTTATTGGGTTTTTTAATGAGTTTAAGAATAAAGAGTTTCAAAATACATTTATCTTATCGCCTAAATATACTCAAATTATGACGCAAAGCTTAATTTTTGATATAAAGAAGCAAAAATAACCATTAAATAATAATCTTTATTCATTCACTCGCATTACTAAATACAAAAAATAAAGAATTAAAATAATAATTCAAATAAAAATATTTTAATTTTCTTTAAAAGTAAGAAAACTTAAGTTGCTAAGTTATTGTTTGTATTAAACTACTTCTTAAATCTTGCCAAATTACTAAGCGGTAAAGATAGCTAAGATTTATAATTTTTATCCACAAATTTCTTAAAAGTTTAGTTATTTTTATGTTACTTTTCGCATTTAATTGTATTTTTTACTCATAAAATCACTTGAAATCTCACTGATATTGAT